>JBEIOW010000171.1:0-5220 GCA_040377385.1 Bacteriovoracaceae bacterium
ATTCGCTTTTCCGAGGATTGATCGTCGCGCACTCTGCGACGAGTTCGGAAGCACTCGTGCTCTTACTCACCACGGCGAGGGTGAGCAGCGGGCTCGCGTAGAGCAGGTGCTTCGAAAGAATCTTCATCCATTCTTAGTGTAGGGACGAAGCCCTCGGCGCGGCAAGCGGACGCTTTTTTCCTCCACGCAGGACATCCCGTCGTCACCGCTATGACGCGCGCGCTGACGGACCTCTTGCAGCACCTTTGACACAAGCAGCCATCCCAAGTTACGTTAACGCCACCTATGGCTTCCCCCCGCGCCCGTTTGACCCGCCTCTTCCAAGATGCTTTTCGAGCACAAGGACTCGACCCTAAGTTCGGAGACGTCAGCGTTTCCGATCGGCCAGACTTGGCGCAGTACCAATGCAACGGCGCGCTTGCCGCGGCCAAACAGCTCAAGAAGAATCCCCGCGAAGTCGCCCAAGCTCTCGTCGCGGAAATCGAGAAGAACGCGAATCAGTTCCTTCCTGGAATCGAAACGCCCTTCACCCTCTCGCTCGCCGGCCCAGGCTTCATCAATCTGGTTTTCTCAGACGAAGCCCTCGCGCTCCTCGCCCAACAACAGAGCGACGATTCGCGTCTCGGCGTTGAAAAGACTCAGCAACCCCGCACGGTCGTCATCGATTTCGGCGGACCCAACGTCGCCAAGCTCATGCACGTCGGCCATATCCGCTCGACGATCATCGGCGACAGCCTACGGAGAATCTTCACTTTCGTCGGCGAGACCGTGATCGGCGACAACCATCTCGGCGACTGGGGCACGCAGATGGGGATGATCCTGGCCGAGATTCGGCGTGAGCAACCTTCGCTCGCCTTCTTTGATCCCTCGAAGAAATCCGGCTTCCCAAAGGAATCCCCCGTGACGGTGGAAGATCTTGAGCGCATCTACCCCATTGCGGCCAAGCGCTTTAAGGAAGACCCCGATTTCGCAAAAGAAGCGCTCGAGGCCACTCGGCAGCTCCAGACGGGCGAGCACGCGGGATACCGCGCGCTCTGGCAACACTTCGTCGACACGACGCTGGCCGATATGAATCGAAACTTCAATCGACTCGGCGTGCGGTTTGACCATCATCTCGGAGAGAGCTTCTACGAAGACAAGATGCCCGCGCTCGTCGAGAAGCTCAAAGCCGGCGGCTTCACCGAGCTCAGCGAGGGCGCGCTCGTCATTCCGGTGACCGACGAGCAGGAGCCCGAACGTCCTCCCGTCATCCTCGTCAAATCCGGCGGCGGTTTCCTTTATCACACGAGTGACCTGGCCACGATTCAGTACCGGGTCAATCACTTCAAAGCCGACCTCGTGCTCTATGTTGTCGACAAGCGCCAGAGCCTGCATTTCCGTCAGATTTTCGAAGCTGCTCGCAAGACCGGACTGAGCGGTCGAACGAAGCTCGTTCACACACCGTTTGGCACGATGAACGGCGCCGACGGCAAACCCTTCAAGACTCGTGAAGGGGGGGTGATCAAGCTCAAAGAATTCATCGAGCTCGTGGTCGACTCCGCCCGCAAGCGCCTCGCCGAGATCAGCGCAGACCGCGGGCTTGAAGCCGCCGAGCTCGAATCCATCGCCGAGAAGGTCGGCCTGGCGACGATTAAATTCGGCGACCTCAAAAACAACCGCGTCGCCGACTACGTTTTCGATCCAGAGCGATTCTCGGCGTTTGAAGGCGCGACGGGACCCTACCTCCAGTATGCAGCCGTGCGGATTCAATCCATTCTCCGCAAAGCGGAAGACCAAGGCTTCCGTCCGGGAAAAGTCATCGCCCCCGTTGGAGCCAGCGAGCGCGCACTCGCGCTTGAACTCCAAAAACTTCCCGACGTGATCGCGCGCGCGCACGAATCTTATGAGCCACACCCCATCGCCGAATACGGCCTGTCGCTGGCTCAGGCGTACAACTCCTTCTACAAGGACTGCCACATTCTGAACGAGAAGGACCCAGCGCGCCGCGACTCCTGGCTGCGCCTCTGCGAGCTCACGCTGCGCGCGCTCAAGCTCTCGCTCGACCTGCTTGGAATCGAAGTCCCCGAACGGATGTAGTAGAAATCTAAGCAGCCTGTTTGCCAGGCTTCGCCGGGACGGGTGCGGTTGTGACGGGTGCGGTCTCGACGGCGGGAGCCAGCATCGCCTCGAAGCGCTCCATCCCGGGCTCCGCTCCCAGCTTCACGGCGTCCGACCAGGAAACCGCTCCACTCACCTCATCTACCGCCAGCACAGCGCTCCCGGAAAGACTGCGGATCGCAAGCCCGAAACGACGACGGCCGACTTCACGAACTGGAGCCGAAAGAACCGGCAGAAGCTTTCCTTCGAATGAAACCGCATCACTCCCCTCAACCTCATCCGGCGAGTAAATTCGCGCGAGTGAAGCGATGGGGAACCACAGCAAGTCCTTGCCGATACGCGCGACGAGACCCTTCACGAGTGGCTCAAATCCCTGCGAGTAGCGTTCACGACGCTGCAAACGTACCAAAAAATCCAGAGTCCCTTCGAGGGTCGAGCGCGAGGCTTCGAGCCACCGGTCCGGGTGACGAGCCATCTGCAGCACGTCTTTGCCCGTGATCTGATCTTCGAGCGCGTGCAGCTGTTCGCTCACGCCGTGCGCCTCCTCGACGAGCGAGGCGGTTCCCTTCAGCGTGTGGACGAGTTGACCTAGCGAGCGAACCTGCGCGGGACTCACGCGTTTGGTCCGCGCTTGCTCGAGAAGCTGACGAACGCACTCCATGGCCTCTTGATTGAGGCGGAGAGCGTCGTTGAGGAAAGCTTGGAGCACCTGCTCCTTGGCGTACGGCGGAACCATTCTCTCCACTTTTCGGAGAGATCCACGAAAGCCTTAAAGACGACACCAGGCCGTCAGCGAGTTGACGAAAGAAGGCCCGTCGCGCCGCTTTGCTCAGAGCGCAGCTGCAACAAACGAGGAGCGGGCGTGCGGGAGGGATCGCGATGAAAAAGAAGCTGAAAGACTTCCGAAGCCCCGGAAAGCGCGGCACGGAACTTCAGACCCTTGGCCGCAGGGATGGGCTGGATCTCCGAAACGGGAACCACGAGTTCCCCGATGCGAAGCTCCATTCGCCATTCTGCTTCGCGGCCCGCCGACAGCGTTAGCGTGACTTTTTGGGTTCGCGGCTCATCTTCAGCTTTCGCACCAGGAAGCACGAGCATGCCCTTCCACGACCCCACCCAAGCGCGCTGCAGGTCAGCCACGGAGCGATCTTCGGAGCTGGAGACCGGCCTCAACTCCGTGACGGGTAACACAGGTGGCGCCAAACTCAGGGGCTTCGCACCCGGAGCCTTCTCTTTGGAAGCATGCGCGCGGGCGGCCGCGATCGACTGCGGGTCCCCCGTCGCAATCAAGCCGTCAGCGGCCGCGAGACGAACCGCCGGGGCCGGATCCTGCAAAAAGCCTTCGAGAAACTCCTTCGCACGCGCGCCTTCGACGCTGCCCAGGCTTCGGATCGCAATCTGTCGATCCGCCGGGCGTTCGGCGGTTTTGGCCTGCTCGCGCAGATAAGCCGCCACGTCCTCATTGCCCTGAAAATGCATCAGCGCGCCAAGCAACCTTGATTTGTGATTGCGACGATCCGTTTCGCGCGCGATCCGCAAAATCACCGCCGGCGCGTTGGCTCCAAGCCTCGTCCACTCCGACGGCAAGTCGTTGGGGTGCATCTCGCGAAGCTTCAGCCGAACATGCTCCTCGATCTCGTCATCCGTGTACGCCCACGCGGACGTCGCGGAAACTCCCAGGGCAGTGAGAACCAAGAGAAACTTAACGAACATGGGGATTCAGGCGGATGACCGCACCCGAGTCGGTAGTGATCAGGTTTCCGTCTCCGTTCGCCGGATTCGACGAGGAGATGTTCTTAGAGAGCCAAAACATCAAGTGATTGAACTGGCAGTCGGCGGCTGCGGCGCAGAACGTCGTCGAGCCGTTGTAACCCGGGCAGGCTGCATTACACGTCGCCTCAGGCGCGCTTCTGCACGAGGACTGCGTAATCATTCCGCCCGTCGTCGTCGAGCACTCAGGAGTGTCCGGCACGAGATCGTGAGTCGTCCCCGCTTTTTCCGAAAGATGGCGGAGCCCGAGGTAGTGGCCGACCTCATGGGCCACCGTGGCCTGCATATCGACGAAATCCGCATCCTGCGATCCAAGCGCGCACGCGCCGCCCGGAGTACAGCTGGAATTGAAGGTCGCCAGATCATCCATCGTCGAAAACACGAGCCCGCTTGCGGCGGTTCCGTGAACGAGCGAGCCGGGAATCCCACCCGCGACGCCGAGTACGGTCAGGCCGCCCCCGGAACCCGACGAGATGCGTGACACCAGAAAAACGTTGAGTGCCGTACCCGAGCTCGCCGCCGAGACGAGCGAACTTCCTGTCTTAAAGAACGTCGCCAAGTCGTTCACGCTCAGCGTGGCGTACGTGTCCCCGCCCGAAGCGCAGTCCCACTCGTAGGCCGTGACGGTGCCGATCTTGAGATTGGCCGTTCCGTTGTTCGGAGCCGCGCTATAAAGCGACTGCATCCCTTCCAGGAGCAGGTCGAGGTTCATCTGCCCGCGGGCGGTGCGCGAGGCGTTGATGTTTTCGTTACCGACGAGGATCACATTCAGATCCACGGCCTTTCCGATCGTCGCGTCAACCGCCTGAGCTTTCTTGCGAACGGTCACGCGCAGGTCGCCCGTGTAGCTATGGCCAGCGCCCAATGAACTGACGAGGAAGTTCGTCACAATGATGTATTTTGCGGTGTAAGTGCCTGCGGGTAACTCGCCCGAGCCATTCAGGAAATTGTTCGCGACGAATGGGCATTCCGCCGCTCCGGCAGCCCAATCACAACTGGGAAAGACCGCGTGCGAGTATTCTTCGCCAGCGTAACCGATCGCGTTCGAAAGCTCCCAGCTCGCCAAGCCTTGCGCGTCCGAAGCACCGAGGAATCCCGACATCGGAGTGCCCGCAGTGTCGACATCCACCGTACAGCCGGCGGTGTACGCGTAGCTGCCGCCCGTAAAGAGGCTTGTGTTCTTGCACGTACTCGTCAGATTGACCCAGTCCTTCGCGCCAGAGCCATACGTCGGCGCGGTCAGCTCCACGAGTGCCGGCCAACCGTAGCCACCTGCGTTCCGAAGCGTCGAATGAAGACCCGTGAGTTCTGCCTGCAGCCCGATCGAACCAACGAAACCCACCGGGATCGTGA
>JBEIOW010000469.1:0-2421 GCA_040377385.1 Bacteriovoracaceae bacterium
GATGGCAGCCATGAGGCCGAAGCCTAAGGCGACCGCGAATTTTCCGTTCTGTTTCATTTTGCCGAGATTCGTCTGCATATCGTTCTCCATTGATCTGGCGGTTTTTTTTGCCGGCGACCCACCTCGGGTCGTCGCGCTGGTCTGTTCTCCGGGAGTCAGCGTGCTGCTGCACGATCCCTCCCTTTAGGAACTCCTTTCGTTCGCGCCGGACGTACGTACCGCCAGACCGTGTTCAGGAGCGCCGCCTGAGCACGGGAGAAACAAGGTCTTTGAAAGATGAATAAATCTTATAAGTGTTAACTGCTTTTAATAAATTTAACGTACCGGGTAAACGCATGCAATCAAAAAAACTAAAAAAGTCGTGTATTTTGAACATTTAAATAAACACATGATATAATTGAACTTATTCGGACAAGATCGTCCTTTAGGCCCGTTTAAATGCGAGTGCCAGGCGGTCCTCCAGGCGTCCGGGCTCTTCTAAAAGCAGACGCGTAAGTTGAAGCTCCTGACGGAAGGCCGATGCGGGTTCCGCCCAATGGGCGAGGGTTCGGAAGTCGTCTGGATCCCAAAGCAGCCAGGCCACGCCCCGACGGCCCGCCCGCGCAACGCGGCCGAGGGACTGAGCTAGTGCGAGGCGGCTCGGCGGGGATTGCCAGAGAATCGCCCAGGAGAGCTGCGCAAAATCCATCCCCATGCCGAAGGCGGAAGTAGCAACGACGGAGACGCGTTCTCCCTCAGCGAGCCGCTGTTCGATGGCGAGTCGTTCCTCGCGGCTCAGGCCCGCGTGATAGAGGAGCGCCGAGTGACCCGTTCCGTTCAGGTATCTCCAGAGTTTTTCCGCCATCGTGCGCGTGGGTGCGAAGACAATCCCTGGACCTTCGGCCATGGCGAGGCATTCGCCCAGAATTTGAAGACGATCCGGCCATGGGGCGGCCACCTGGCGGACGGTCAGAGTTTCCGGAAGGCGAAATTCACCCTGAGTTTCGATGCGGGCGGCGGTTCCAGCAATTCGTCCAATTTTCGCACGTAGCGCCAACTCGGATACGTGCGTAAGCGTGGCGCTGAGCCAGAGACTTCGAAGAAAAGAGTCTCGCTTGAGAAGTGTCGGAATTCGGTGAAAACTCGGGCGGAAAGAACACTCGGGTCTACTCTCTTCTCCGCCCCAGTCTTCGATGGAGTGGCACTCATCAACCACGAGCAAGTCAGGATCGAAGTCCGCGATCCGCCCCTCGAAGCCAGCACTCTCCAGGCGCTCCGGGCTTACGATCCACGCACGATCTTGGAGTCCGAGCGATTCTAGGCGTGAAAGATGTTGGCGTCCGAGTGCGATCAGCGGGGAGACGAGCAACATGCGGCGCGCGATGCCACGCAAGAGGAGTTCCTGAAAGATCCGGCTTTTTCCGGACCCCGTGGCCGAGATGCAGATCAGGTGGCCGGGGTGCGTGAGATTCTGGACGGCCTGGGCTTGAAAAGGACGAAGCGGCGGAAGAAGCATTCCCGTCGAAGTTCAAAACTGGGACCGCGCGTGAGGAGGTCTGCGCGGATCTAGGAAAGTTCTTGAGGGAGTGGGTTGCGCGCTTTGAACCGAAGGTAAACTAAGCCGCCTACTGCTCCAACGGTCAGGATCGTGATCGCATAAAGACTGAAGACATCCGCGCCTCGTTGGCTACCGATGAAACCAAACAGATAGCCGAACGCCGCATGCCCGGTGCCCACGCCCGCGGGAAGGATGGGGATCGCCGTCACTAAAAGCCCTAGCGGAACGACGAAGTAAACCGATAGCCGCTCCACCGCGCCGTCACCGAGCGCAGCGAGAAAAAGATAGCAGGCCGTGCAGACCAGAATGTGCGTGAAGCAAGAGATGAGGAGCGTCTTCGCGACCGTCGCCCGATGGGAGTGGTAGTGGCGAATGCCGAGATAGATTCGCGTCAGAGAGCCTACTTTTGGGAAACGGGACTCGGCTTTTTGAAGCCCTAAGAGAAGAGGATCGCGACTCTCTTTGACGAAGAAGAGGAAGCTGTAACCTGAAACGACCCCTAGCGCGGCGAAGATGAGAAAAACTTTCAATCCTTCGAGAAGCGCGGATCCCCAGAGCACGTCGAGGTCCAGTACCAGCGCAACCGCCGAGATCAGAAGGAGGGCCGAAAGTCCGGCTAAACGGTCGAACAAAATGCTGCCGAACGCGCGCCCGCGCACACCGGGCACCTCTTTTCCGATGTAAAAGGCCTTCACGACATCACCTGAGACCGCGCCCGGAAGCGCGATATTGAAGAAGTTGCCGACAAAAGCGAGCTCGAGTGTGCGGCGGAATCGGAGGTCGATCCCTTGCGCTTGTAGCAGCCAGTGCCACCGAAGGATTCCGAGAAGAGTGGCGATCAGCATGAGCAGAAAGGCCGGAACCACGAGCTGCCATTCAGCAAA
>JBEIOW010000024.1:0-11380 GCA_040377385.1 Bacteriovoracaceae bacterium
AGGCCTCGTGGCGCTCACGGGTTCATTGTACCCCGACCTGGTCGTCGGCGTGCTCATCTCGGGACTCGTATTGAGTTCAGCGTTTACGGTCTTCCGGGACGCTAGGACTCAAACCTGATCCGCTGGGCAGTCGCCTTCGATCTTCTGCCGAATTCGATGCCGATACTCTTTCAGAAACGTCGGATTGGCCTTCAGGAACGTCACCGTAGTCTCCCGTTGAATCGGCGTCTGAATCAGCATCCGGACGCTCTGAAACCTCGCCCGGTCAAAGCCAGAACCGCCTGAGGCGAGGAAGTCAGTCGTGAGGATCCGATAGATTCGGCTCGCGTTGATTGGCACGCCGTTGATTTTCGCATCGACGACGCAACCACGAGAGCTGAACTCAACCTGGCTCCAAGAAAGTCCGCCATCGATCGGGGAAATCCCCACGCGAATCAGGCGAAGGAGCTCAGCACCGGTCAGTTCAATTTCCGCCAGGAGCGAGTCAAAAGGGAAAATCGAGTAGAGGTCATTGTACACGAGGCGGCCGGCAGGGAGGTTGGCGCGGAAACCTCCGTTGTTGAAGACGACGGCATCATAGGACGGCAAACTTGCCTGGAAAAGATCGACGACGGCGTTACCCAGTTCAGTTTCTCCGCGAAAACTTTTAGCGAGAGCGCGCGGAGCCACTACTCCGAGCGGTTCCTGCGCTTTTTCGCGTGCAGCGCGCAAGTAGGACTCGAGCGCTTCGTCCAGACCCGGATCGGGCTGGAGAGGGATACGTCCGCCGATTTTGACGGCGGTAACGGCGGTGGCCTTAGCGATGGCCGTAGCCGAGCAGGTGGGTTTGCCCCGTTCAAGAGTTTGATGCGAACAAACCGTCGTCAAGCCTGACTGCTCGGAGCGGAGTGCGGTGCTGCTCGCGCCGATCCAGGCGGCACCGAGGTGACTTCCGCCGGAGAAGGCTTGGATCACGAAAGCCCCATTGATGCGTTTGAAAACTCCGCGGTGGGTATGTCCTCCGACGAAAGCGTCCACGGTGCCGGGGCGGATCCGTTTGGCGAGTTCAATGACGCCACCGTCGAGTTCGCAGCTCGAGAGATCTTCAATCGAGGCGGGTGAGTTGTCTTTGCAACCAGCGCCGGCATGCGCGACGACGATGATGTAGTCGGGGGCTCCACTTCGGCGGAGACGAGTGACTTCTCGTTCGACGGTCGATTGAAGTTCGTCAAAAGTGATTCCGTCCAGGTTGCGGCGATCCGTCGTCAGGAGGGTGTCTGTTCCCGACAGTCCGATGATACCGATGCGGACGTTCCCCTTTTGAACGACATGGGAGCTCAGCAATTTGTCTTTGAAAGACCCGCTCGCACCCCGCAGGTTGCCAGAGAGCCACGGAAAGAGGGATTCCGTCATGCGCTCTTCCAGAGCGCCGCGTGCGTTGTCCGAAGCCTGGGTCGGTACGGAGCCGGGTCCGCTCGGGCCGTAGTCAAAGTCATGATTGCCGAGGGCGACCGCGTCCACGCCCATGCGGTTGAACAGCTCGATGACCGGTTTTCCCTCAAAGAGGTTGGAGCTCAGGGTGCCTTGGAAAATATCTCCCGCATCCACGTGCACCGTCACCGCGCCGAGGCTCTCCGCGTAACGGCGATAGGCTGCGGTGGTTGCTGCCAATGTGCGTGCGCCTGCGATTTCGACCTCGGTTCCGTCGCGGGCTTTGACTTTCTTGCCTTCGATCGCGCCGTGGAAGTCGGTGGTGGCAAGCAAGAGGAGCGGAGGTCGCGCGGCAGCCGGGTCGCGGGTGGGATGCGGCGCGCTTTGGCAGGCGATCAGCGCACAGAGGAGAGGAGCGGCGAGGATTCGGATAGGGGTCACCATACCTAGAGTTTACCCAGTTTTTTGAGGGCGTCTCCTCCTCCGTCTGGATCTTGACCGGATTCAATAATTCGACTATTCTAGAACTATGGAAATGTTTGCGGCCTCCGAAGCCTTTGCCTCTTTAGCCCAGGAAACCCGCCTTCGGGTCTTCAAGCTCCTCATCGAATATGGCCGCGACGGGGTCGTGCCCGGCAAGATCGCCGAGGAACTTGGCATTCCCGACAATACGTTGTCGTTCCATCTCTCGCATATGAACAAGGCCGGCCTCGTCACCTCGAAGAAGAACGGTCGTTCCGTCACGTATTTCGCCAATACGCCGCTGATCGAAGGGCTGATTGGCTATCTCCGCGAAAACTGCTGCGCCCGCGAGGACAAACCGCGCGCTCGCAAAAAGTCTCGTCCTGGTTGTGAACCTGAAGGGAAGTGCTGAATGAAACGATTCCATGTGCATGTCGGAGTAAAGGATATCGCCCAGTCGGTGGAGTTCTATTCCACGCTATTTGGGCAGCGTCCGTCGAAGTTGAAAGACGACTACGCCAAATGGATGCTCGAGGATCCGCGCGTCAACTTCGCGATCTCCACCCGCGGTGACGAAGGCGTGGATCACTTGGGTTTTCGGGTCGAGGACGGTTCGGAGCTGAAAACCATGACCGAGCGTCTGAAAAATGCCGACCTCGGTGTCCACAGCGAAGGCGAGGCCACCTGCTGCTACGCGCGCTCGGAAAAGGCGTGGGTCACCGATCCGACCGGGATCGCGTGGGAAACCTACCAGACGATGGAAGACGCGGAAGTCTTCAGCGAAAAACCCAAAGACGAAGCATCGGAAGAATCCGCCTGTTGCGCCCCGGCCGCCGGCGGCAGCGCTTGCTGCTAAGGGAGAAACCATGAAGATCCTCTTTATGTGCGTTGCCAACTCGGCGCGCAGTCAGCTGGCCGAAGGGCTCGCGAAATCTCTTTTTGGGGACCGGGCTTGGGTAGAGAGCGCGGGCTCGCATCCTTCCCAGGTGAACCCGCTGGCGATGGCTGCCTGCCGGGAAGTCGGGATCGATCTCACTGGGCACTTCTCAAAGACGGTGGATCAGCTTTCGCCAAAGTTCCTGGTCGATCTCGATTTCGCGATCACGCTTTGCGCAGAAGAAGTTTGTCCGACGCTCGTCTCCAAGGCGAAACGCCTCCATTGGCCACTTCCAGACCCGGCCGGACGGACGGAGCTTTCGCCAGAGGATCAGCTCGCGCGATTTCGTGAGACGCGCAAAGTGATTCTCCAGAAGCTCGAGTCTTTCGGCCGCGAGCACGGGCTCCTATGATCTCGCGGATGGTCGCCGAGTTTCTCGGCACTGCCTTTCTGCTCATGATCGTGGTGGGCTCCGGCATCATGGGTGAGTCACTCGCGCAGGGGAATACCGCGATCGCGCTCCTGGCGAATTCCGTGGCGACCGGTGCGGGGCTCTTTGTCCTCATTCAGACTTTGGGACCGATCTCAGGCGCGCATTTCAATCCGGTAGTGAGCTTGGTTGAGCGGTTCTGGGGCAGACTCACGACGCGCGACTTGGGCGGTTATGTCGCCGCGCAAATCGCGGGCGCGGTCTTCGGAGTGATTCTCGCGCACGCCATGTTCTCGCTGCCGCTGCTGCAGGTGGCGTCGCGGTCGCGGGAGGGTTCGGCGCTCCTGGTCTCGGAAGGGGTTGCGACCTTCGGGCTGATCGCCGTGATCGCACTTGCGGGCAAGAAGAGGGTTGAATGGGCGCCGCTGGCGATCGCGGCTTTCATCACGTCGGCGTACTGGTTCACCTCTTCGACTTCTTTTGCCAACCCGGCGGTCACGATCGCACGCTCGCTTACGGATACTTTCTGCGGGATCGCGCCGGGTGGAGTCGGCGGATTCATCTCAGCGCAGCTGGTCGGTGCCGGCGCGGCGTATTTACTTTTGCGACGGCACGCTTAGGACGAACAGGAAAGCGCCGAACAGCCCGGCTCGTTGCGGGCCCACTCGGGACGCTTCTGCGCGAACTTCTCAGCACCAGGGTGCTCCGTGTATGGCCGCTCAAGCACTTTCATCCACTCCTGCAGAACAGAGAGGTCTCCGGCTTCGGCCGCGCGGATGGCGTTCTGCGCGAGATAGTTCCGTGGGACATACAGGGGATTGACGGCATTCATGCGCAGCCCTCGTTCCTGGTGCGATCCTTCTTCGACCGATGTGCGTGCGATCAAGCGCTTCATCCAAGCGCTCCAGCGCTCGCGGAGGGTGGAGTCGATTTCGGCGTAAAGGGCGCGATCCAGGGCAGCTGAGAAATCTCGCTCCACGGCTCCCGCCTGGAACCAGTCGCCGAGTGCGCGGAAGAAGAGCGTGAAGTCGGTTTCTGCTGCCGCCAGCAGTGAGAAAAGCTCGTCGACTAGCGCTTCGTCCGTAGGATCCATGCGCTCCCAGCCTAGTTTAGCGGCGAGTCGGGAGGAGTAGGCTTCGGCAAACGTCGCGCAGAAGTGCTCCAGTCCCTCATCCAGTCGCGCAGAGACCTTCGCGCGGTCGGATTCGGTTTCCAGTGGCCCTAAGAGCGGGGCAAGCGCCTCACCGAAGCGAGCAATATTCCAGAGCCCGATCGAAGGCTGTCCGCCGTAGCGATACCGGCGAGTGGAGGCGTCGGTGGTGTTAGGTGTCCAGGCGGGATCGTAGGGTTCGAGCCAGCCGTAGGGTCCGTAGTCAATCGTGAGTCCCAGGATCGAAAGATTGTCGGTGTTCATCACGCCGTGGACGAATCCCACGCTCATCCAAGCGGCCATGAGTCTCGCCGTGCGGCGGGCGACTTCATCAAAGAAGAGACCGTATCGATCGGACCTGGCGGCGGCGAGAGAAGGGAAGTGCTCCTCGAGGGCGAAGTCGGCAAGCTGTTTAAGGAGCGCATGCTCGCCGCGCGAGGCGAGAATCTCGAAGTTTCCAAACCGAAGGAAGCTCGGTGCGACTCGGCATACGATCGCGCCCGGCTCGGGCCGCGGGTTGCCGTCGTAAAACAGATCCCGCACCACGTCCTCGCCCGTGCCGACGAGACTCAGCGCGCGAGTCGTTGGAACCCCGAGAAAATGCATCGCCTCGCTGCACACAAATTCCCGGAGGGAAGAGCGGAGTACGGCCCGTCCGTCGGCGCGGCGAGAGTAGGGAGTTGGGCCCGCTCCTTTGAGTTGGAACTCGAGGCGTGACGAAGCTCCCGGCGGGTGCGCTTCGCCGAGCGTGATTGCGCGACCATCCCCGAGCTGATCGGCCCAGCTTCCAAACTGATGTCCACCGTACCTGGCGGCGTACGGACGCATGCCTGGAGCGAGCTGGTTTCCGGCGAGCAGCTGGAGATCGGCTTCGGTCGCAGGGGTGAGCCCCAGTTCGTCGGCCAATCGCCCCGACCAAGCGAGAAGACGAGGGGCGCGCACCGGAGTCGGGTGGACTTCGGAGTAAGAGGCGCCGGGGACTTGGCGCGTGAAATTACCGCGTTCCGGATCGCCCGGGAGAGCTTCGACGAGGCGGGATTGCCAAGCCAGTTGAGCGAGTGAGAGGCGGTTCATCTGTCATGGGTATCCATGATCTTGACGAGGAAAGAAAGCGGCCCCGGCCAGAATCGAGATCCCGGCCGGGGGACACCTGAGCTTTAAGCCTCAGGGCTTAGAACTGAGTGCGGGGAGCCGAAGCCCAGGTGCACGTAAACTGGCCGTTCGGCTTCATATTTACGAGGAGGCGATAGCCAAAACGCTCGGCCGTCATCTGAAACACGATCGTGCCGGTCGAAGGCACGTAACGGGTCAGCTGAACCAAGTCGCCGTTCCATCCGCCGCGCACTTGAATGAGGCGCTCAAGCTCGAGCACGAGAAGGTCGCGGCCATTCGGCTGGCCACGAACGCTCGCCTTCCCGTAGGGCAGGCCGCTGCTGTACGGCGATTGGAGCACGGAAGACATGCCCGACCAGAGAGGGTAGCCGTTCGTGTCGTAGGTCCGCACGCCGTCGCTCAGGAGGCTACCATTCGGGTAATAGGCGGTGCTGTACCAGACCGAGCCGCCGGAGCGGACGTCGTTGGCCATGACTTCGCCGTTTGGATAGAAGGCCTGACCATCGCCCATGAAGATGCCGTTTCGGCCTTCATGCCGGGAGGGGTACAGGACGAAGCCAGCGTTCCCGATGAGCTGACCGTTCGGATAGTAGAGCAGGCTTCCGTTCTTGAGCGTCGTGCCGTCGCTGTAGGTGAGTCGGTGAGGGCATTCTGCTGCGGATGCAGAGAGCGGGGCCGCCGCAGTGACGATGAGGCTAGCGAGAAGGCTCGTGACCAATAAGTTCGTATTCATGCGTATTTCTCCAAAAGAATGATGAGGCATTACAGACAGAAAGTGTTTACAATAACGCTGCGCATTATGATCCCTAGAAAAATGTCCGCACGAGGCAGGGCGCCCCGGACCTTGCATTGCAACACTAGGCTCTGCCGGAGACGGCAGGAGGTCCTATGACTAAGCCCATCATCATCACCGAAGAGGAATTCAATCAGCGCGTGGTCGCT
Organism: Bacteriovoracaceae bacterium; assembly: GCA_040377385.1. Classification (GTDB taxonomy): domain Bacteria; phylum Bdellovibrionota; class UBA1018; order UBA1018; family UBA1018; genus JBEIOW01. The sequence goes on from JBEIOW010000024.1 coordinate 6,385, forward strand.
CGCAAAGGGAGGACACCGCGCTTTGACAGCCGCGGTGACTCCGCACTCGATGAGCTGGAAGAGTTCAAGCTGGGCGAATCCATGGCGGACGACCCAGAAGAGCTCGAAGAGAACGAGCAGGATCTACCGGTGGCCGATCGTCATTCCGGAAGACGAGAGTTAGCTGAACTCAGCCCTTCCGAGGATCAAACGCCTGACGAATCGATTCGCCAACCAGATTGATCGAGATCAGCATCGCCGCGAGCGCCGCCGTCGGGGCTAGGAGTAGCCACGGTGCGTTCGTGATGTAGATCCGGCCCTGCGAGAGCAGCTCGCCGAGCGAAGGGGTGGGCGGATTGAGTCCGAAGCCCAGGTAGTCGAGCGTCGCGAGTGTGCTGATCCCGAGCGAGATGGCAAAGGGCGTGAGCGTGAGCACGGGCGTCAGCGCGTTTGGAAGAATGTGCCGAAAAATCACGCGGCTTCGCGTGCCGCCGAGCGCGACGGCCGCTTCACAGAACTCCCGCTTCCGGAGCGCAAGAAACTGCGCGCGCACCTGGGACGAAATGCCGAACCACCCGAGCGCGACGACCACCGAGAGTGTGACGAAGAACGACTGCGACTGCGTGAGTCCATTGATGAGAATCACGACCGAAAGGAATGGGATGACCTCCGCGAGCTCCTTCAGGCGCTCGAGACCAAAGTCGATTCGACCTGCGAAGTACCCTTGAATCGCACCCACGAAAATCCCGATTGCATAGGCAAAGAGCCAATAGAGCAGGCCATAGGAGAGCGAGACGCGAATTCCGTAGATGAGCCGGGCTGTGACGTCGCGACCCAGGTTGTCGGTGCCGAGCCAATGCTCGCTCGACGGAGCGGCTAAAGTCTCGGAAGTTTGCGCGTACGGGTCCCAGCGGTTGGGCGCAAATATCGCCCAGGTGTTCTTGCCTTCCGTACGATCGCTTTCGAGGAGCGCCTTGTAATCGACGACAAAGGAATCCGTGATCCCGAAATCTTCGGCGGCGTAGTTGAACAAGGCGGGAAAGTAGACCGTCCCATCGCGTCGGATGATGAGCGGCGCGTGATTGGACCAGAGTTCCGCCGTCATCGAGAAGAAAAGCAGCGCGCCGATGATCACAAGCCCGATGCGGGCGCGCGGTTGGCGAAAGAAGCTTCTCCAGCGTCGGCGAGTCAGCGCGTTGCTCATCGGAAGTCGATCCTCGGGTCTACGAGCACGTAGGCCAAGTCACTGAGGAACTGCCCGAACAAGATGATCAGCGATTGAATGACGGCCACGCCCATCAGGACGTTGTAATCGCGGGAGTTGAGGGCTTCGATGAGGAGCAAGCCCATCCCCGGAAGGTTGAACACGCTTTCGATGATGATCGAACCCGCGACAAACGCTCCCAAAAAGCCTCCGATTCCGACCATGAGCGGAAGAACGGCGTTTCGAAGCGCGTGCTTGAAGACGACCCGGCGCTCGTCGAGCCCCTTCGCGCGCGCCGTGCGCACGAAGTCGCTGTGCAGGACATCGAGCATCGAGCTCTTGGTCAGGAGCGTGAGCGTGGTGAAGCCGCCGAGCATCGAGGCGCAGACGGGCAAGAACATATGCTTCCAGTAGTCGACCCATTTGCCCCAGGCGGTGAGGTCGGCATAGTTATCCGAGCGGGCGCCCCCGAGCGGAAAAATCGCTCCACCGGGCAGGACTCGGTCCGTACAGAAAACCAAGAGCAGGACGACCGAGATCACCACGGCCGGAATGCTGTAGGCGACAAAGAGCACGGCGGACGAGCCATAGTCAAAGACGCTGCCGTCCTTCAATGCCTTCCAGACGCCGAGCAAAATGCAGACGAGGTAAGTGAGAAAGAATCCCGGAATCCCGAACCCAAGCGAGATCGGAATGCGCTCGACGATCGTCTCGATCGCGGGTCGCCGGGTAGCCGTAGAATCTCCGAAGTCCAGGCGCACGATGTTGGCGAGCCACTTCGCGTAGCGAATCGGAATGGGCTGATCGAGACCGTACTGCTTTTCCAGCTCCAACCGAAGCTTCGCGATGTCCTCCGGTGCAAGCACCTGTCCGCTGCGTCCACCCTCGTCCCCGCCCCGGAGACGCTGGAGCGCCTCCTGGACGGGGCCGCCGGGAAGAAAATTCTGAACGCAGAAGTACACCCCCGTCATGAGGAAGAACATCGGGACCATGACGAGGATTCGGCGAAGGAAGTAAGTCCGCATTTACTCAGAGAACGTGTAGATGTCCGTCGCGGGCTCAACGTCGTAGGCCATGGACCACATTCCACCCGGCGCCTGGATCTTCTTATTGAAGCCGGCAATCATCGCGCTCGGCTCGACGAGGAATGCGTAGGGCTGGTCCTCGTAAATCAGGCGGTTGATCTGGTGCAGGATCTTCGAGCGTTTCGCGAGGTCAAACTCCAGGTTGGCTTTCTCGATGAGTGCGTCGACTTCCTTGTTGGAGTAGTAAACGAAGTTCGAACCCTGATTCTTCTCGGCGTCCGTGTGCCAGGTTTGCTTCGGGTTCGGGTATGGGGTGGCCGTCCAAGCGAGGATCACGGCGTCGTAGTTACGGTTGTCGACGTCGGCCAAGAAGGCGTTCCACTCCATGGAGCGGATCTCCACTTCGATGCCGGCGGCCTTGAAGTTCTCTTTCACGATCTGGGCGATTTTTCCGCGCGAAGGGTTGTTGGAATTGAACCGGAGCGTGAACTTGAACGGCACCTTTTTGCCGTCGATCGTCTTATCGAGGATGTTGTCGCGGTCCGTGTCCGCCCAGCCGTCTTCGCGAAGGAGCTCAATCGCTTTCTTGCGGTCGAAGGTCAGCATCTGGCCGGATTTGCGTAAACCGGGGTCAGAATTCATCGTCAGGGAGCCGAACGGGGAGGTGGACTGGTAAGCGAACCCGTACATCACCTTGTCGACGATCTGGGCATAGTCGATGATTCGGGCCAGCGCTTGGCGCGTCTTCTTGGACTGGAAAACGGGACGCTTGAGGTTCCACGCGATGTAGCTGTAACCGCGAGGCGCCTTGTTCTTGAATTCTCCCGTCCAGACGGTTTTGCCGTCTTTCGGGCTCTTGCCGATCCGGGCCTGGTCGGTGCCGCGGACCTTGGTGGCGTACGTCTCGTACAGGTTGCTGCCGAAGGTCAGGACGTCCTGCTCGCCGCGCAGGAAGCGCTCGTAGCTCAGGTTCCCGTCCGTGACGATTCGGAGCACGATCAGGTCGGCGTTGTGGCGATTCTTGAAAGCGGGCAAAGCCGAGCCCCACCAGTCCTTCACGCGCTCGAGTTCTACTTTTTGGTCGCGCGAGAAAACCTTCAGCTTATAAGGTCCGTTGCCGATCGGCTGCAGAATGCCTTTGGCCCGGTTGAAGTCCGACTCACCGGCAAACTGCTTGGCCTGGATCGCTTGGAACAAGTAAAGCGAGCGCAGCGTATCGAACTTGGGTGTCTCGACGATGAACTTGAACTGATGCGTGTCGACGATCTCGAGCTTCGTACCCTCCCAGTAGGCGCGTAGCGCAGCGGCCTCGACTTTCGGGTTCATCTGAGTGTCGAAGGTGAATTTCACGTCGGCAGTCGTGACGGGCGTGCCGTCTTCCCAGCGTGCATTCTTGTTCAGCGTGAAGGTGTAGGTCTTCCGGTCCGGCGAGACCACGTAGGTATCAGCGAGATAGGGGATCGGTTGCAGCGTCTCGGCGTCTTCCGTGAAGAGACGAGCCCAGAGATAGGGCTCAATCGACGCGCTGTTGGCGTCGTCGCTCAAGATCGGATTCATCACCTTGGGGTTATTGGAGAGATTGTCGAAGAGCGTGCCGCCTTTTTTGGCCGCGGGGAGCTTTTCGTAAGTGGATTTTTTCGGAACGTAGCGGGTTTCCTTCCCCAGCGTGGCCGAGGGTGCAGCCGTCGCACCTAGGGCGAGCGGGGAGCCGCTTGCGGCGAAAATCATCAATTGGAAGAGTACCGATACAGCGTTTCGGGACATGGCCTTAAGCCTCCTGAAGGGCGGCCGCAACGGCTGCCGGATGTTTTCCTCGGTCACCCGATGGAATCGTTTTTTAGGCGGGATGTCAATGCGAAGCGGATAGAATGGGTCGGGGGGGCATGGAGAATGAGCGGGTTCGTCACTCGGTTTTTACTTGCTGGGGGGATGGTCGTCCTGACCTCGGGGCTGATCGCGTTGACTTCCGGGATGGCTGGTAAACGTCCGGGGCTTGCGGGGTTTCTTCTGGCGCTTCCTCTTTCCTCGATGATCGCGCTGATCCTCAATTATACGGAGTATCGGGATCCGGAAAAGGCGAGCGCGTTCGCCCGGAGTATCTTCGTTGCGGTTCCGCTTTCGCTGACTTTCTTCCTTCCGTTTTTCTTTGCCGACCGCCTCAAGCTGAGATTTGAGTTTCTGTTTCTTGCCGGGATCGCGTTTCTCGCACTTTCCTACGGCGTTCACCGGCTTCTCGTTCGGGACTGATTCTCTTACTTTGTTTTTCGAAGCGCATCGATGAGGACCTGCCAAAGAGGGTTTGCTCGGTAGGTTTCGGGTCCCGGCATCCGTCCGGCTTCGATCGCGCTCCAGTAAGCTGCGCCTGGCTTTCCTGTACCGAGCTCGTAGTCCATTCCCGCCCAGGCGTCCTCCCAAAACGAATAGAAGGCCCAGTGCCATCCCTTGTGCTCGAAAATCCGGATCGCGTCCCTCAGGTAGGCCTCAGCGCCGGGATTCGTGCGAAACACGCCAAATTCGCCTACGAATACGCGCTGGGCCGGAATCCGGTGCCGGTGTTGCCAAGCGACGACGGGCTCGAGGAAGGTTTCCAGCTGCTTCTCGTTCCATTCCTGAGCGGACCCCGGAGTGGTTCTCTCGCCGATGGGAATTTTTCCGGGATAGCGATAGCGGCCTTCGTTGAGTCGGTTGGTATAGGCATACGGCTCGTAGAGGTGGAACGAGTAGAGCGTCTTAGGATCGGGCACGGGTTCGAGGATTTTGAATGCCCAAGGCGTTGAGAAGAACCCAC
>JBEIOW010000371.1:0-3078 GCA_040377385.1 Bacteriovoracaceae bacterium
CCGGCAACATCGCCGGCGTCCAAAGCCAGAAGACCGCAGCCCCGGTCCCGAATGCAAAGAGCGAGTGGAGCGCCTTGGTCGCAGGATAGACCCATGGCCAAGCCACCAGGTCGTCACGTGACATCGCCCGACCGCGCTTGATCGCCGCGCGCGTCGCGAAGCTCATGCCCATCAAGAGGTCGGGAAAAACCGAAGCACTCAGTAAAACCGCAAGCGCTGCGGGTCTGCTCTCACCGGAAGGCACGGCATCCGCGAAGTCTGCAGCAAGCCAGGCCGCAGCCAAATGAAAATGCGCCTGCATTAGAGCCTCTCCGATCGTGCCCGAACCCAGCGACGGAACGGTTCCTCGACCCACCTGAAGCTCATCTCCGCCACCACCCAAGTCCCGACGATCGCCAAGCCAAGAAACGCGGAGTCGAAAAAGAGTGCGAATTCTTGCGGTCGTCCGCTTCGCTGAATCGCCCAATCGACCACCCGAAAGGTCCAGATATGACTCAGGTAGATGGAGTAAGACAAGAGCCCCACTCGAATCCATAGACGATTGAGACATCCTGGCAGCACTGAAGATGCCGTCAGCGCAAGCCCAACGAGCAGAAAGGCCGAGAGGTTTGCCAAGATCGGCCGAAGCAAGCCCGTGCTCAACCAGCCCAAGTCCTGGAGATGCGGCACGGTTGCGATCGCGGTGAGTGATACCCCTGTCGTCGCGAACCGAGTCTCCCGCGACAGACGCCGGAATGGGCCAAGAAAGTACCGCTCAAAAATCTCCGTTCCTTCCATCAATGCGACGATCGAACCAATCGCGATACTGTCGAGGCGAAAAAGCGAAGCGTTCCAAAACTTCGTCTCTCGCAACCATTCCCACGGTTCGGCAACAAAAGCGCGGAGGAGAATCGCACTCAAAAGCATCAGCATCAAGATAGCGGCGATGCGCGCCACACGCCCTTTCGCAAAAAACATCAGGATGGGAAGCAAGAGATAGAAGTGCATCTCCAGCGCAAGCGTCCAGTAGAATTCCAACAGGACCTGACCCGTGGCCGGAACCCTAAAGTTATAAATGCCCGTCAGGATCCAGCCCGCCTCCCGCCAAAAAATCGCGGGATCCCCGAAAAGCATCCGACTGAACCCTGAATAGGCGAGCAGTCCATAAAGCAAAAGCCAGACTATCGCCGTGGGTACGATACGACCGACTCGACGGAGTAAGTAAATTGGCAATACTTCCGACCACAGGCGCCTGCGCTCCAACGCAAGCCAAGAGCGCGTGACGACAAAACCGGAAATCATGAGAAAAAGATCCACGCCGAGCCAGAGCTTCGTGAGCGGCTCAAAGGCGAGTGGCCCCTGCGAGAGATGTCCGGCCAAATGCGCGATGACGACCATGCCGATCGCCACGCCACGAAGGCGATCGAGCGCCGGAATCACTCCCGGCAAAGTCGAATCTACCCGTTTTAGACTCATGCCTTTCGGGCAGGAAGTCCGAGAATCACGCGCGCCTGCGCCGGAGTCGCAACTTCACGGCCGACGTCGCGCGAAATACGCGCGACTCGCTCCACCAACTGGGCATTGGATTTGGCCACTACTCCCTTGGAGTAGTAGATATTGTCTTCAAAGCCGACTCGCACGTGTCCGCCCAAGACGACCGCATGGACGGCGAGCGGCAGCTGGAATCGGCCGATTCCGGCCACTCCCCAGTGCGCACCGTCTGGCAAAAGTGAAATCAGGTGCATCAGATTGCGCAGATCTCCCGACATCCCGCCCGGTACTCCGAGCACGAACTGAAAATGATGAGGTGGCTTCAGAACGCCCTTGCCGATCAAACGCGTGGCGGCTTCCAACATTCCCGCTTCGTAGATTTCGAGTTCCGGCATCACGCCGAGTGCCGTCATCCGCTCCGCGAGCTTGACGACGTCGAGGGGAGGGTTCCAAAAAACGTCATCTCCGAAATTCATCGTACCCACATTGAGCGACGCCATATCCGGGCGGAGATCCAAGGGACGCGCGCGGTTCTCAATCGACTCGCCGATCGCGCCGCCCGTCGAGAATTGAATGACCACATCGGGAACTTTGGCGCGAATGGCATCCACGGTTTCCTTGAATCGCTCCGGGCGCTGGCTCGGCTTACCGTCATCTTCTCGGACATGGAGGTGGATGATCGCAGCCCCGGCTTGGACCGCCTCATACGCGGCGACTGCCTGCTCACTCGGGGTGATTGGCAGATTGGGCTGTTTTTCACGGGTCGTTTCCGCACCCGTGATCGCGCAGGTCAAAATAAGAGGAGTGTTCATGAGGATCTTCCACCTTTCTGAAAATGGGCCAGGGTTCGGTGCGCGCGGTTGATGACCTCCCACTTGATCCGGTCAAGCGAGGATCTCGAGGCCCAAGCGCGATGAAACTCGGCATCGGGCCGGTTTCGGCTCGGGAGACCAAAATCAACTCCATCCGCGATTCGCTTTACGGTCCATGCGCCGTACCACTCATCGAGTCGAGAACGGTCCCGAGCCAAGCCGTCCACAAGATCGAGTAAAGCGTCGGAAAGGAGCCTCTTTAAAGTGAAGAGTGAGGATTCGGCAAAGAGCCGAATCAGTTCGGCTTCGTCCTGAGTGGCCCCTTCACCGGATTCCGCGGGCGCATCGAGGTTCGCCGAATCTCCCGGGGCTGGTAACCCAAGGTCGACCGGCCTCGCCAGCGCGGAAGCGTCCTTGGCGGTATAGGAACGAGGGGGAAGTCCTCGGGAGCGCCGCATGGACTCGACTGCACTCAATTCGCGCGCGAACACTCTCACCGCCTCAGCCCCCGCTCGACTCGCCGGATCTTGCTCCAGCCGCCGGTAGAACGCCGAGTGCGAGAAACCGTTGTACATCCCTTCGATGCTTGCGCCCTGATTGAGCGTATCGACATAGTCGCCAAATTCCTGGGCATTCCCGGGCTCACGCTCAAAGACGACGACAAACATCTCCCGAAGGAGCTCTGCGTTCTCCCGCATCACCTGCTCAGAAACGGTGGGGTGCGCGGTCGGAACCGCATTCCCCGAAATTCTCTCTCGCAACCAGACCCTCGCCGCCGTCGCTCTCTCCCGAACGC
>JBEIOW010000336.1:0-3390 GCA_040377385.1 Bacteriovoracaceae bacterium
GCACAGCACGGCGGCCGGCTGCCGGGGCGCACTTCTCGTGCGCACGGGAGACGGCGAGGAATTTATGAAGAAGCTGGCACCGGGGCGTGCGGACTATATCGCTCGCGACCTGATCGACGCCGTGGATTGGATTCTCTCGCGATGAAAACGCTCCCCTGGCATCAGCGCCCGCGAGGCGCGCGTCGTATCCTGGAAATCGGCGGTGGACATGACCCTTACGCAGGAGTCACGCACGCGGTGGATAAGTTTCCGACCGATAACTCCCATCGCGGCGGCGCCTTGGTCGTCGGCGAAGGTGTCGAGTTCCGCAAAGGTGACCTCGAGTCGATTCCTTATTCGGCCGAAGAGCGGTTTGATTTCATCTACGTGAGTCACGTGCTGGAGCATGTGGATTCCGTGAATCGCGCGATCGCCGAGATCAACCGAGTCGCGTCGGCGGGCTACATCGAGACGCCGAGTCCGCTTCGGGAGCAGATCGCCTCGCAAATACCTTATCGGAAGGGTGTGGACATCCACACTCAGTTTGTCTGGAAAATGCAGATCGAAACCGCAGTGCTGCACTCGATTGCGAAATCCGACGCGACTTTGGGTGAGTTCTGCGATTGCGAGGAGGGGCGCTTTGCCCGCCTCCTCACCGAGGCCGGACGGCGGGACGTTGCTGGAGTCGAGGCGATGCTTCCGGGCGTGGCCAAAACGACGCGTTTGTTTTTTCGCGAGCCGATCCGATCGGTCGTTCATGCGTCTTTTCGTGAGGCGTGCGCAGCGGGAGCTTGTGGTTACGTGAGCGCGCGCGAAGTGCGGCGATGGGCAAGTTGGCCGCATCGATGGACCGCTGCGCGGTTTCGCCGTTTGAATGTTTTCCTGAGCTCACTCCGCTAGAATCGAAGGCAGATCCAGGAAGCGCAGGCTTTTGATCGGGGCCTTGTCCAACCCGGGCAGATGGTAAACGAGCAGCGCTTCGAGGTACGCGAAGAGCTCGCGATGCTCTTCGGGAGTGGCGCGGAAGACTTCGAGCGATTTTCGGATCGGCGTGCTGAGCGAGAAGAGGAAATCCCCGAACGCGCGCACGCGAATCCGGAAGAAGCGGTGAGTGAAGGCGTTCTCCTCGCTCCCTTTTTTTACAACCTTTCGGCAGGACGAACACAGCCAAGCGGCCTCGGCGATGAGGCCCGAAACCTCTTCTTCGTCAGCGAGGTTCACGAGCGGCTTTTGGCAACCGAAGCATTCGAGCACTTGCGGCTGATGCCCGCTCCACTGGAGGAGCTTGGCGAGGTAGGCGTTCAGGAGCGCGATTTCGGCTTGCGCGGGTAACGGCTCAGGCAGCTCTTCGAGAGCGACCAGCGCATTGGAGTGGAGTCGGAATAGCTCGGGACAGGACTCGCGCTCGGGCGCGATCTTGAGCATGAGCTCGTTCCAGGTGCTCGCAAGCGAAAGCCGGCGGAAGTCCTTGCGCAGTCCCTCGAAGCCTCGGATCGGCGTGGCCTGCTGAAGATGGAAGAGGTCAGCGCCCGGGCGTTCGGAGATTTCCCACTCGGCGGCGGTAAAGGGATCGAGCGTCCCGCCGAAGCGACGGGACTGGACAGAATTCCGTGCCAAAGCCGTGATTTTGCCGGACGTCTCCGAGAGGCCGGTGACGACTTTGTGCCGATCTTCGAAAGGCACGGAGCGTAAAACGATGGTTCTTTCCCGGCGGAGTTCCAAAGCGGGTAGTCCTCTACCTCCTTCTTGCCTGAGCGGGGTGGGCTAGGGTACAGAAAAGGATCTCTTGGTTTGGAATGGGGCTATAGCTCAGTTGGTAGAGCGCCGTGTTCGCAATGCGGAGGTCAGGGGTTCGAGACCCCTTGGCTCCACCAAATCAAAAATCCAACTTTCAGGGGTCGAGTCTGGACGCGATAGCTTAAGCACCTTCGGCGCTGAAGGTTACCGAAGCTCGCAAACGCCAGAATGCTGCTCGCACAGCTCCAGGCTCAGCGAACGACAGAACTGTGTCTGCGCCGCTAGCCCTTCCTTAGCGACGCATTTTTTCTCTTTCTTCTCGATGACGACACGAACCGGTTCTTCGCCGGACTTCCAAGCGCAGAAGCCTGAATGGGTTCGGCACATCATCGCGTTCTGTCCCTTGCACATATGTGCATGGATCTCCATACCTTCGCGGACGACGCATTTGCCGTCGTCGGCAAGGGCACCGGTGAGAAAGAAAGAGATGCAAAGAAGGAAGCCGGCCAGCGAGAACGTTTGGATCTTCATGCGGAGATACTACCCGAGTGTCATTGGCGTCTCAAGCGTCGCGGGGTCGAAGTGCACCTTCGGCGCCGAAGGTGCGATGGGTGCGGGTTAGGGACGCTCAACCCTCGTAACCGGAGACCGCGAGCATGTCCTCGATCAATGCGATGAAGGTGTAACCCCCCTCGCGCGCGTCGGGCGAAGCTACGCAGCACTCGAGGTACTTCAGCATTGGGAGGAAGTCGATTTTACGGCCTTCGCGCTCGAGCCAGCCGTGGAAATAATCAATGGCGTCGATCCAGTCGGCCAGGTCAAACGGCGAGGCGTTGACGTAGCCGAGAATCACGTCCGCGATGGAATCTCCGCCCGGATGCGAGCGACCGTACTGATAGATGAGCCGAGTGAGCGTGGTGAATTTCGCGGGCGCACGGCAGGCAAGCGCGAACTGCTCGAGGCTCTCGTAGTCGATCTCGACGAACTTGAGGCTCTGGCGCGCGCTCTCGAGCGCACGGAGCCACTCGGCTTCCGGGTGTTCCGTCTCGCGGTGCTTGCGGAGGCCTAGAGTTCGGACGTCGAAATTCATGTGGAGTCAGGATCGTAATCGAGGTTGGGCGTGAGCCATTTCTCGATCTCGCGAAGCGGCATGCCTTTGCGGCGAGCGTAGTCTTCCACCTGGTCACGCGCGATGTTGCCGACTTGGAAGTATTTGGCGTCGGGGTGGCTGAAGTAGAAGCCGGAGACGGAGCTCGGCGGATTCATCGCGAAGTTTTCCGTAAGACTCACGCCGGTTTTGGCTTCGGCGTCGAGGAGCTTCCAAAGCAAGCGCTTCTCGGTGTGGTCGGGACAAGCAGGATATCCGGGAGCCGGGCGCACGCCGCGGTACTTCTCGGCGATGAGGTCTTCGTTAGAGAGGTTTTCGTTCAGCCCAAAGCCCCACTGCTGGCGCACTTTCTTATGGATGAGCTCCGCGGCGGCCTCGGCGAGTCGATCGCCGAGGGCTTTCGCCATGATTGAGGAGTAGTCGTCGTTTTTCTCGACGAAGGTTTTGGCGTATTCCTCGACCTCGTAGCCGGTCGTGACGACAAAGCCGCCGACGTAGTCCGAGCGCTGAGTGGACTTGGGCGCGACGTAGTCCGAAAGGCAGTAGTAGCCGAGATCAGTGCTGCC
>JBEIOW010000527.1:0-2037 GCA_040377385.1 Bacteriovoracaceae bacterium
CCTCCTCGCCGGGGAAGGCGTCCCCCTTCAAGTTCTCGTGGGACGCTTAAAAAAGTTCCCGGAAATGGGACTTCAACCCATCGGTGCCGTGGTGCACGACCACTCCACGGTGCGAACCGTGGCGGACACTCCGGTGCTGGGTCACTTCCATGAGCTCTCGAGCGTCATCCGAAAGCATTCGATCGACCAGATCTTGATCGCGCTCCCTCGAGAGCAGTCGGCCGAAACCGATCGCCTCCTCGGCATGCTCAAGGACGAGACGCTCGATATTCATATTCTCCCGGACCTGCACGAGTTCATCACCCTGGGCTGCACCGTCGAGGACTTCGATGGACTACCGATCGTCAATCTGAACGAATCCCCCCTCGAAGGTTGGGGCGCTGTCGCGAAGCGGGCGACTGATTTCGTTCTTTCGGCAATCGCGCTCCTCGTTCTCTCGCCCTTACTGGCCGGGTTGGCGCTTCTAGTGAAGCTGACGAGCCCGGGACCCGTGCTCTACCGGCAAGAGCGCATGGGTCTCGATGGCCGCACCTTTTCGATGCTGAAGTTTCGCTCGATGCGCGCGGATGCGGAGAAAGACAGCGGCGCGGTTTGGGCCAAAGCCGGCGACGCTCGCCGGACGCGGTTCGGGAGCTTTCTGCGGGCCTCCAGTCTCGACGAACTTCCCCAGCTTTGGAACGTGCTCAAAGGCGAGATGTCCCTCGTGGGCCCGCGTCCGGAGCGTCCCGTGTTCGTGGATCAGTTTCGCACTCAGATCCCAAACTACATGCTCCGCCACAAAGTGAAGGCCGGCATCACCGGCTGGGCGCAGATTCAAGGGTGGCGGGGAAACACGTCACTCGAGAAGCGCATCGAATGCGACCTCTACTACATCCGCCATTGGTCCTACTTCTTTGACTGGAAGATTCTGCTCTTTACGCTCTGGAAGGGCTTCATTCACAAAAACGCCTATTGAGCCGTAACCGCCATCGTGACTCTAGGCGCGTAGGCACGCCTTCTTTTCCTTAAGCGCAGTGGGGACAAACGAATGGATCGACGGGAAATCTCCGAACGAGAAGACCCAAGCGCTCCAGCATAACTTCTGTTGAAGCCTCACCCGACACCAAAAAACGGCCTTTTGAAGCGCTTCCGCTCGACAACAGAATCCAAGAACCCGAGTGTTTTGCTAATTTCAGCGGAAAAGCTGATGTTTTTTTGACGGCTTTCCAAACAAAACCCTGAAAAACCGCGCTGGAAGCGGCTTTGGGGATAACTTCGATATTACATAGAAGGAATATCATATATAAGGCTGTATATTCAATAATAACAGACACTTATGATGTGGGGATAAGTATGACTAGTTCGTGGGATAACTCACTCTTGTGACGCATCAGCTTCTTGCGCATCGCGTGGTGGCGCAGGAATCCACTGTGGCAGTGGCTCACCACCTGGAACGAAATCCCCTTCAGTTTCAGCAAGTTGCTTCGGAAGGTAGAATGTCTTTCCGCTTGGGCGGGTCACTAAATCTTGAGCGTCAGAAAACGGACGCGAACCCGTCCCATTGATTCGAACAGTCAGATTCTCCCACTGCGAAGTCTGGAATCTAAGTGTTTCCTGGCTACGCAAAACCAAGATGCGGCTCTGACGAAGGATAAAGCGCATCATCGGACGTGAATCGAGCTGAAATCTTACCCACACATCCCCGCCCTTAGCCTGAATGATGAGCTTATGCCGAATCTGGCTCCCCTTCAGATTAACGCCCGAATTCAGGGGATCTGGCTTCTCGGCCCCGGCCGATGCAGAAGCGGAGGGAGTGGGAACCGGAACCGGGACAGACGTTGGCGCGGGCGCCGCGGCGGGCGCGGGCGTCGCAAGGACGCTCGGAGCCGAATTTGGAGTGGCGGACGCGACGGGCTCCGGCAAAGAAGCTGACGCCAACACTAACGGCGAACGCGGTACCTCATAGCCAGCGGGCACGACGACCTTCATTGGCTCTGGCTTCACCGGCATGGGGAGTGGGCTGGTGCTAGGAGAAACCGTAGGTGAAGGAAGCGCAGC
>JBEIOW010000443.1:0-2585 GCA_040377385.1 Bacteriovoracaceae bacterium
CAACCATCTTACCCGGCCATTCGGTTCTACCGATCGACTTGCTTGACCAGTATACCTTGTAATGCTAGGTATACTAGTTATGCATAGTCGCTGGGAGCGAAAGACGCGCACATGACTCTTCCGACCGAGAACTGGAGGGCGCAGATCCGAAAGGGCTATCTCGAGCTCTGCATTCTGCTGCTCATTCGCAAGCACGACCGTCTTTACGGGTTCGACATCCTGGAGAAGCTGTCTAACGCCGGTCTCGAGGTGAAGGAGGGTACGCTTTACCCGCTCCTGAATCGCATGACGGCAGATGGACCTCTGGCTTCGGTTTGGGAAACGGAGAACGTGAAGGGTCATCCCCGGAAATTTTATTCGCTGACCAAGGATGGTCAGAAGTTCCTCGACGAGATGGGGACCGAGTTTGAACGCATGATCCGGATCTACCGGGCACTGGACCGAGCGGGCGACCGCTCTTGAGTCAGAACGAAAGGAACCAAGAATCCCCATGGCCGCGAACATGAAAATCGACCCGAGACTGGAAAATTACCTCTCCACCCTAGACCGCGCGCTGGCGGCGATTCCGACGAGCGATCGCGCGGATATCGTCACGGAGCTCAAGAGCCACGTGCTCTCCGCGCTCGAGCGTGAGCCCCAGCCGAGCCTCGACAGCGTACTGGAGTCGCTCGGTGAGCCCGAGACGGTCGCCAACCGCTACCTGCTCGAGCGTGGCCTGAAGCCCGCCAAGCCCCCGATCAGTTCGGCAGTGAAGTGGATCGTCATCGCCTTTCTCGGAACGCTCGCAATCGGGGTGATGGGGGCGGTGGCCCTGATTTTTCACTTCAGCCCCAAGATTCGCACGGGTGAGAACGGGCGCGCACGAATCGAGATCCTCGATGGTTGGATCGATCTCGATACCGAAGGTGACCAGATTCGAATCGGCGGGAAAGCCATTCAAGACATGCAATCGCGCCGGGTGAGCGGGCAAGCGGAAATCCCGGCAGGCGGCGGGGATCGTCTCACGGTTCAGTTCAGTAACGGCAGACTCCGCTTCGAAACGACAGCGGGCCGCCAATTGACCTGGGAGTGTAAGGGTGGCGCGGGTAAGTCCGAAGAGCGCGCGGAAATCGCACTGAAGTCCGAAGGAGTGGCCCGCACGCTCGATCTCGCACCGCTCGCATTTTCGAACTGCCGAATCGGAGTTCCGGAAAAAATGGATCTCACGGTTCGTGGCGCCAACGGCAAGGTCGAGTTCGAGCGACCGCGCTATTCGATCGACGCTGAGGTGGCCAACGCAAAGTTAGACCTCGAGCCCGACCCGGCTCGCAAATACGCCTACGATCTCGAGGTCGGCAACGGCAAGGTGCCTTCCGTCGTTTCAGACCCCAACCCCGATCACCGAGTGCGCATGCGCGCCGGCAACGGTAAGATCGATATCGACACCCGCTAAGTCGCGGAACGGAGCATGAAAATGAACACGACTGCAGAAATGAATTCCACCCTGCCTACCGCCGCTCTGGCTTCGATTTCGCGCCGCTTCGGGGCGGTAGCACTCGATGCTTTGATCCTGACTCCTTTCATTTGGATTTTTAACTCCATCATCCCGGCGCTGGGTGGAGCCCTGGTTTGGTTTCTCTACGCGCCTTTCCTGGAGTCGTCCGCCTTGCGTGCGACGATCGGAAAGAAGTTGATGGGAATCCAGGTCGGAGGACTCGATGGTCGCCGCATCTCCTTCCGAACCGCGATGATTCGCGCGCTGATGAAGCTGATCTCGTCGATGTTGATGTTTATTCCTCATCTCGTGGCCTTCTTCACGGAACGAAAGCAAGCGGCTCACGATCTGATCGCCGATACGGTGGTCGTATACGGCCGCGCTGAGATTCCGGTCGTGGATGCTTGGGTGGATTCGGCTCGCGAGGTGTTTCGCAGCGATTCCGCTCCGCGAAGTGGGGTGGGGATGTCGTCTGAACTGAGGCTGACGGAACTCGAACGACTTCAGTCCCTTTATGAGCGCGGCGCGCTCACGCGGGACGAATTTGAGGCGCAGAAGAAGCGCATTCTCGAGAGTTAATCTCCAGAAGCTCTTCCGCTGCGCCTCAAGTCGCGGTTAGGAACGGAATTCTAGGAATTCATTACTCGACAATGAGGTCAACTCGGCGAGCTTCCGACGCGTTGGGTTCGGTGCTCGTGCCCGGAATCTCGCCGCGGGCTGAAGTCTCGATGGAAACATCGCCGAAGACACCTTCGAGTTCTTTCTTCACGGCTTCCGCGCGACGGCGGCTGAGGCCGTCGTTGAGGCTCGCCGGTCCGCGAGAGTCAGCAAAGCCATCGGCGCGCAGCTCGAGGCCATTTGCTTTGTCGCTGTGGCCGTTGGCCCAGTTCCGGATCTTTTGCCGCTCTGAAGACGAGAGCTCGCTGCTCAGCGTATCGAAGTAGACTTGCAGAGGTTCGGAAGCGGGAAAGGTCGACGACGCCGAGAAGGGGGTCACGTCCGCGTAGCTGTCGGCGTCAGTTTCGTTTTGCGCCATCGGCTGATCGCAACGATCAGAGGGGAAGCCCCAGAAACCGCCGTCCGAGCAGACTTTGGAGACGTAGTTGCCCAC
>JBEIOW010000297.1:0-3721 GCA_040377385.1 Bacteriovoracaceae bacterium
TCTGCCGCACGGTGCCTCGCACCTGCTATAGCCAGCGGGAATACGAAAACATCGATGAGCTCATCGAGCGGAGCTTCCGCATGACGATGACCGACACTTTTTCCCGGATGTATCTGGGTGAATTCAACGGCGTCGTTTCGCGCGGTTGGGTCAATCGCTATCGCCGAATCATCTACGACGGCTGCCGCTACTAAGTCAGAACAAGCCGCCCTCTTGAAAAGCCGGGGTCAGGAAACTTCCTGGCCCCGGTCAAGATAGACCATTTTCGTGTCGTCGTTATAACCGAACACTTCCCCGTAACGACCCCAAGTGATGAGAGTATCAAGCACCTGTTCGGGGTTCTCGTTGGGCAGCCACTCTTGGATGGACTGAATACAATCATCCCAACTCAGGGTGAGTTCTTCCTGACTTTCCAGCAAACGTTCGAGAAGTTTGGTCACTTTGAGATGCCGCAGCTGCTCATGGAACATCTTCTTCCGACCGTTGATATCGGACGCGACGAAGCGTCGACCCATATCTGTAAGAATGATCGCGTTCTTCGGCGTATCCACGAGATCCAGCAGCTCGGCCGCCTTGGCCATGAGCAGGATCTGCACCGAATCTTTCATGAGTTTTTGCGCCAACGTGAAGGCCTCAGCCTTCCCGCCCTGCCCGGAGATGATCTCGAGCAAACCGATCATTTCGTTTAGCGGCACTGGAGGAACGGCTTCCGTGATGTTCGCCGAAAGCGCCGGCGGCACCCATTCCGGAGTATCCGGAATAATGGCCTCAGTGATCACGTCATGGATATCGTCGACGAGGCTCTTGAATGCCGCGCTTCGCTCATCGCGTGGATAGGGCAAATCGTTCTTAAACGAGATCTTGATCTGGCCCGGACTCGAACCCAGCACGAGAATCCGGCTGCCGATCGAGGCCGCTTCGATGATGTTGTGGGTGATCAAAACGAGACTTTCGATCGAAGTCTTTCGGCTCAACCAGAGATTGAGTACTTCCTTACGAAGGCCCTCGGCCGCCAGAACGTCGAGAGCACTGAATGGCTCATCCAGGCAAAGGATCGGGCGCTCCATCACGATTGCTCGCGCTAAACCCACTCGCTGCTTCATCCCGCCGGAGAGCTCTCGCGGATACGCTTCCTCGAACCCCTCGAGGCCGACGAGATCGATCGCGCGCTTCACCCGCTCACGCACCTCCGACTCCGGAAGCCGTTGGGAGCGCAGACCCATCGAAATGTTCTCCTGCACATTGAACCAGGGCAGGAGCGCGGAGTGCTGGAAGACCATCGCCACTTCCGGATTGGTGGATTCGAGTGGCTTTCCGCGAAGATAAGCGTCGCCCTGCGTAGGCTCGATCAAGCCAGCCAAAATCCGCAAGAGAGTCGACTTTCCGGATCCCGACGGTCCCAAAACCACGAGCGACTCGTGCGGCATGAGCGAAAGCGAGATGTCCTGGATCACTTTCAGCTTCTGGCCGGAATCCAGTACGTATGAGTGCCCGACGTCTTTAAGCTCGAGGAGGGGTGAGTTTTGGGTGGCCATCATTCTCTCCAGGATCAGCGTTCAAACCGATAGCGGCTTTCGGACAGTTGAAAAAGTCGATGCCAGACGAGCCGATTGAAGCCAACCACGCTGACGATCATGACGAGCAGGCTCGCGCAGAGCAATGGATAGTTTCCTTGAATCGTCGCCTGGCTGATGATCGAACCTAGACCAAGCGTGCTCAAACTCTCGCCCTTGAAGTGGAGAAACTCGGCGACGATACTCGCGTTCCAAGCCCCTCCCGCGGCCGCAACCCAGCCGGTGATCAATGAAGGGAAAACGGAAGGGATATAGAGCGCCCACCATTTATCCCGAGTCGAGACTCCCATCAGCTGAAAGTTCTGACGATGCTCAGCCGAGATTCCGACGGCTCCGGCCAACACATTAAAGAGAATGTACCACTGCATCCCCAGCAACATCAGGAAGACGGAACTCCAAGCCAACCCCACCCCCAACCAAAGGAAGACCGTCAAGACGATCGGATAGAGCATGGGCGCCGGGAAGCTGGCAGCCGCCTGAATGATCGGCTGAAAGATCCGCGTGAGCTTGGGTGAGAGTCCGATCGCAATGCCGACGGGCAGCGTCCATGCCGTTGCCAGAATCAGGGCCAGAAACACTCGAACAAACGTGAGCACCGTCCCCTTCAGGATCAATGCCCAATCTGACCAGAGAAGGGGAGCCATCATCGTATAGAGCCGGCCAACGACCCAGAAAGCGAACACCGCAAGACCGAGACTCAAGAGCACTTGAACCGCACCCTTTAGAACTGGCCTCCGCTTCCACCAACGTGCCCAGCGCTTGGAGAGGGGAACCTGAACTTCTGCTTCTTCCTGCTCCGTCAAATTACGCTTCTTCTCACTCCTCCATGCGCGAAACCTTCGGAAGTTTTCCATCAGAAAACTCGCAACGGCCTGCACGAATCTCGATTCTTTGAGCAGAAGAGAAACGAATGGGATTTCTGCTGGATCTCCCGCAGACCGTTCTTCGCGGAAACGCCCGGTCCAGGCAATGATCGGACGCCAGATCAGGAAATCCATCACTAGGATCACGAGCAACATCGCGAGCAGGCCCGAAATGATCGCCGACCGATTCCCTTGCTCGATGGCGATGGCCATGTAAGAGCCTAAACCCGGCAAATGGAACTCTCGGTCCCCGAGGGTAAAGGATTCGCAGATCGTGAGAAAGAACCAGCCCCCCGCCATGGAGATCAGGCTGTTCCAAGCGAGCGCAGTCGAAGCAAACGGAAGATCAACGGAGAACACCCGTCGCAGGCGACTCATCCCGACGATTTCACCCATCTCCCGGAGCTGCGTCGGCACGGCCTTCAAAGAAGCGTAGAAGGCAAAAGTCAGATTCCAAACCTGTCCGGTGAAGATCATCAAGATACACGCGAGCTCAAGGCCGATGTTCGTGTTCGGGAAAATGGCAATCAGTCCAAGGACCAGGCCGGGAAGAAATCCCAAAACTGGAATGGATTGCCCGATGTCTAACAACGGCAGAATAATCCGCTCCGCGATGCGGTTGCGCGCGGCGAGGTATCCGATGACAAATGTAAACGAGAGAGAGATTGCGTAGGCGATCAAGCCGCGAAAAAGTGAATAGACCGTGTAGACCGGCAGCGAGTTCAGCGAAAGATCGATTTCGACCGTCGGGCGCAGCTCGCCCGTCCATCGCTGCGCCGTCGCGATGACTCCGTAAATCATGAAACCCACGACGGCGAAGATGAGAATCTCCGCCGTCGTCGGCGTCCGCAAAGCGGAGCTCAGCCGACGATGCCCATACATGGCGCGATTCTACCTCGAATTGACGGTATGCGTCTACCTGTGACAACCTGACCCTATGCAGCCTCGCGCCCGGATCGCACTTCTTTCGCTGGTAGTAGGAATCGGGGTCCTCATACTGAAGACGATCGCCTACCTAATGACGGGGTCGGTCGCTCTCCAGTCCGATGCACTCGAGAGCATCGTCAATGTCCTCGCCGCGAGCATGGCATTGTTTGCGGTCCGATTCGCTGAAGAGCCGGCCGACCGTGAGCACCCCTACGGACACGGAAAGATTGAGCACTTCTCCGCCACATTCGAGGGCGGACTGATTGCGCTCGCAGCACTCATTATTCTTTACGAAGGAGTGACCTCGCTCATCAAACCTCACCCCGTCGAGGACATGAATCTCGGTCTCGCAATCAA
>JBEIOW010000243.1:0-4260 GCA_040377385.1 Bacteriovoracaceae bacterium
CCGACATGCGTCCGGTTGTTGATACCGGTTAACCCGCCAACATAGGCATACCGACCAATACTGGCGCCGCCAGCGAGGCACGTCCCCCCGCAAACGATTGCACCCTCATCTAAGCGCGCGTTGTGGCCGATATGCACCTGGTTATCGAGCTTCACACGGTCCCCGAGCACGGTATCGCTCAGCGTACCGCGATCAATCGTGCAACAAGCTCCGATCTCCACGTCAGAACCGATGCGTACGCCGCCCAGGTGATAAATCTTCTGATGTCCGGTGACACCACTGGACCCTCGGATCGCCGCATAGCCGAAACCATCTGAGCCGATGGTGGTGTTCGCGTGAATGCGCGCCCGATCACCGATCGTCACCGCTTCGTAGAGACAAACGTTCGGGAAAAAAACGCAATCTCGGCCCACGCGCGCGCCTGGTCCGATCGAGACACCCGAGTAGAGGACAGTGCCTTCCCCAACGGATGCTCCTGCGCTGATCACACAATTCGGACCAATCTCCACGCGTGGCCCCAGTGTCGCAGAAGGATCCACCACGGCACTCGGATGAATCCCGCCCTTCGCGCTACCGGGAAGGTGCGAGACCTCGCTCAGTCCAGGAGCAAACCTTTCGGTGATTTTCGCCATCGCGAGATAGGGATCAGCGCAAACGGCGATGACGGAATCGTTCCAGAGAGGAAGTCCTGACGCCTGGAGGGGCTTGACGAAGGGGTCAGCGGTAATCAAAAGGCCAGGCTTGGCGCGAGGTAGCTCGCCTTGATATTCGCGCGAAAAAAAGAAAGCGACCTGTTCAGGGCCAGAAGCCTCCAAGGCGGCGGGCCCCTTGAGTCGCAACCCTTCCAGACGCCCGCCGCCGGCGGTCGGATTAGCGACCACGCCGGCGACGAGTTCCAGAATTTCACGACCGCTAACGGTGAGCATGGGTTTCCCTGGGCTCAGATCGTCCGCCCGCTCAGGACTTGTTTTTCTTGTTGAACGCTTCGACCACTTCGGACGTCACATCGTCCTTTTCGTTGTGGAACAGCACGGAGCCCGCGTTCTTCTCGATGATCATTGAGAAGCCCTTG
The DNA here is from genome assembly GCA_040377385.1 of Bacteriovoracaceae bacterium. Taxonomy (GTDB): domain Bacteria; phylum Bdellovibrionota; class UBA1018; order UBA1018; family UBA1018; genus JBEIOW01. Next base: position 1,073 of record JBEIOW010000243.1, read on the forward strand.
GTCTTGGCAACGTCCGTGATCACGGCGCGAATCTTCTCGATCAGCGGACCGGTCAGCTCGGCTTCGCGTTTTTGGATCTCCTGCTGGGAGCGCCCCACCATCTCCTGGAGCTTCATCACCTTCTGTTGGAATTCCATCTGCTTCTTGGAGCGAGCTTCGTCGCTGAGCGCGAGAGACTGCTTCTTGAATTCTTCGTCGAGCTTCTTCAGCTTTTCTTCTTCGGACTGCAGCTCCTTCTTGCGGGCATTGAAGTCCTTCTCCAGCTCAGCGCGCGCCTTTTTGCCTGCATCAACCGTCTGCAGTGCTTTCTGCATGTCGATCACGCCGATCTTCACGTCCGCAGCCAAGGCCGAAGTGCCAAGCGCCATCGCGACTGCCAAGGAAACCCAACCCATTTTCATCGTCTTCTTAGTCATCTGTTTTTCTCCTTAACTCTCACTCTGATCACTGCCCGTTAGCCAAAGTCCGTCAGAACGGCGGTCCAATAAAGAACGAGAAGACCGAGCTGTCTTCCCAAGGCTTGCGATTGATCGGATAGCCAAATTCAAACCGGAGCGGACCGATCGGCGAGAACCATCGGAATCCGAAACCGTAGGATTGGCGCAGTTCAAATTCGTTCCAGGTCGGGAAGCGCGTGAAGGCGTTGCCGACATCATAGAAGAGAACAAACTTCAGTCCCGCTTCACTGATGAGCGGGTGCTCGACCTCGAAGATCGAGAACATCTGCACGGCGCCACCGATCGGCTCTCGGCGCACGACGGGGACCGTCCCCGTCTGATCGAGGCGCTCCCGCGTCGGTCCGACCGCGAAGATCTCGTAACCCTTCAGGTTGTTTGGGCCACCGAGGAAGAACCGCTCCGAAGGTGGAATGCGCTTACCGCCTCCGCCCTGGATCTGTCCGTACTCGATGGAATTACGGAAGACGAAGTTGCCAAAGAGCCGCTTGTAGAAGCGGTTGTTCATCTGCCACTTGATGAAGTTCTTGTCGCCGCCGAGGCCTGCCGTCTCCAACGAGACCGACTGATAGCTGCCTGCGGAGGTTTCGAAGCGGTTGTTCCGTCGATCCCTGACCACGCTCCAGATCACGCTCGAGAGAACGCCTTGGTCCGCGTCAATATCGGCCGGATCCAGACCCGCAAGGGGATTGGCGTCGACCTTCATCCCTTCGTTCTTGTAGGTCACGAAGAAGGTCGTGTAGTCCGCGAGCGGATAACCCGCGCGAACATCAAAGCCAAGCTTGCGGGTATCGTACTTCTCCGGGATCGGCAGGCTGACGTAGTAGAGGTCAAAACCCAGCGTCCACTTCGAATCAAAGGAGTAAGGATCGGTAAAGCCGAGATTGAAGCTGCGCGAACCCTTGTCGGAAGCGGAGAACTGACCGGTGAGGCTCAGGTTCTGTCCGCGACCGAAGAGGTTGCTCTCTGCGATCTGGGTCTGAAGGAAAAACCCTTGCTGGCTGCCGTAGCCGGCGCCGAGCGTGATCGTTCCCGTTGATCGCTCCTTGACCGTGATCTCCACGTCCAGACGGTCGTCGCGCCCCTTAGGCGTGATCGGATTGAAGATGACTTCGCCCGGAGCGAAGAAGCCCAGTCGCTCGACGCCTTCGCGCGACTCGCGGAACTTCGTGCCGCTGTAAAGCTCGCCTTCCTTGAAGCGCAGCTCGCGGCGAATCACCTTGTCGTGAGTCTTGGTATTGCCGAGGACGGCGATCTCGCCGAAGTAGACGAGGTTGCCCTTCTCAAAGCTGTAGTCGATATCGACGGTGAGGTCCTCGTCGCGGATATCCATCTTCGGGATCACGTTCACGAACGCGTAGCCCAGGTCCTGATACATCTCCGACAGCTTCTGGATGTCAGCGTTGCGCTTGGAGATGCTGAAAAGGTCACCCTCAGTCAGCGTCGTATTTTCCTTGAGCTCAGGCTTCGGGAAAAGCAGGTCTCCGCTGAACTCCGTGCCACGCACCTTGTACTGCTCGCCCTCATCCACGTAGATCGTGATGTAGAGGTACCGCTTATCGTCGCTGACCGTGACGATCGGGTTCTCGTATTTGAACTTGAGATAGCCGTTGTCGAGATACCAGTAGGTCAGGCGCTGAAGGTCCGTCTTGAAGGCGGTTTCCTTGAAGCTGCCCGAGCCCGTCATGAACGAAAAAGCTCCGCCTTCACGAGTCTCGCCGAGCACACCCTTGAGCTGGCTATCACTGAATCGCTTGTTGTTCAGGAAGGTGATTTTTTTGATCTCCACCTTCTCGTAATCATCGATTTTGAAAGTGACGACGACGTCGTCGTTCTTACCTGGACGGACCTCGTAACGAACCTTGGCCAGGTAGAAGCCTTTGCCTTCGTAGTGCTTTTGCAGGAGCGAAACGTCCTCGCGCACTTTGCTGACGTCCAGGATGGACCAAATCTTGACCTTGGTGACCTCTTCCAGATCCTTCGTCGAAACCCGCTCGTTCCCGACGAACTCGATCTTCGAGATGACCGGCCGCTCTTTGAATCCGTACTTCAGGATGACGCCATCGGCAGACGTCTCACCGCGCACCACGATCTCATCGAAGTAGCCCACTTCGAAAAGCGCGCGGATGTCCTCGCGGATGTCGGTCGCTCGCAGCGGTTGGCCGACTTTAGAGCTGATCTTGCCGAGAGCCGCGTCTTTCTCGATGCGCTTCAAGCCTTGCGTATCCACGCGGCGAATCGTGCGACCGAGGTAACCCTGAAGATTCTGGAGACTGAGGTTGATCGAACTGAGTTGCGCAGGAGCCTCGGTGCTCGTGGGCGCCGGGACATAGGGCGAAGCTGACTCTTCGGCGGCGTGGGTGAGGGTCCCCGCAACCCCCGTGCAAAGCGCTAAGCCAATCAGAACAAAGAAGAAAGCGGTGCGGGGAAGCACCCGACCAGTTCTAGGGTTTCACCCGAGGGGAAGTCAATTGCATTAACTGACTTCTTCAATTCACGAAGAGTCCGTCCTTCATCGCCAAGACGCGGTGCATCTTTGCGGCCAGCTGAAGATCGTGCGTGACGAGCAAAACTGCGACTCCCGTCGCCTCATTGAGTCGAACCAAAAGCTCCAAGATCATTTCACCGTTCTTGGAGTCCAGATTTCCCGTCAACTCGTCTGCCAAGAGCAGTCGCGGACGCAGGATCACCGCTCGGGCAATCGAAACGCGCTGCTGCTCTCCCCCCGACAAC
>JBEIOW010000019.1:0-11999 GCA_040377385.1 Bacteriovoracaceae bacterium
GACCGTCACGTCGCCCTTGTCCCGGTGCGCGTGCTCGGAATAGGCGCGAAGAAATGCGACAAACTGCTGGAACGCGGCGTACGAGGAAACCTCGCGATCCACGGAGCAGCCATAGCGGACGTAACGAACACCGTCCTGGATGGACTGGCGAGAGTTCTGAACTTTCAAGTGAACAGGAATGTAGGTGTCTTGGCTAAAGTAGAGGCGGAGCGGAAGCTCCGTCGTGCTATCGAGCCAGGACTCTTTCGGGTTGTAAGGAACTTGGAACGAAAGTCCCGTATCGCTCACTTCGAGCAACTCGATCGGAGCCATCTGATGGTCGCCGACCACCGTATACACGCCCATGAGCTGCTTGAAGAAGATCCGCTCCGCCGCGCGGCGCTTGTCTTCCATCTTTTGCGCCCGGACTTCATTGAAGTCGACGACGTGGTTCGTAGTATCGGTGGTTCCGTTTTTCGACATCGCTCAAGTCTCCCTACAAGGACCTATCGGCCGAAGGGAGCGATGGCTAAATGAGCATTTTTTGCCTGGAAGACGCGGAGTTAGCTGAGATTCGCAGTCTCAACCAGGACGTCGATCAGATCCACAAAAGTGGCAAAAGCCTTGGATTCGCTGGCTTTCGGGGACTTGATCTTAGTCCCAACGCGACGCAGGCCCGACTTCTTCTCGACCCGGACCACTTCGAGCTGAAGCGGAATGGAGAGGGACGAGTTGAGAAAAAAGCGCGCCTCGATGGCGTCGCCTTCCGCGAGCGGCGAATTTTTGACGTCTTCACCCTCGAGATCAAAATCAAACCGGAGACCCTGCTCGCTGACGTCATGGACGCGCAGTCGGTGAGAACCCCGGGCCGGGATAACGACGAACAAGGAAAAGCTGTCCAGGATCGGCTTGCGTGGAAACTCCCGGCGTTCCTTCTCCGGGACGTTGGATTTCTTCGCGGCGTTCATAGCCCTTCCTTGCGCGGCAGGCCGCTCGGCGAAGGCGGAATCTGCTCGGCCAACGTGATTTTAGCGCGCAAGGCCTCCAAACTCGACTTCACCATCGACTCGGCTTCCGCATGCTGAATGTCGAACGCCTTTGGGTCCACCGTTCCAGTGAAATACTCGTGCTCGAGCGCGTGAATTTTTTGAAGCGCAGCCGCGGAGGTTTGCGCGAGCTCGAAGAGGCCGCCGTAGAAAAAATTGTTCCGCAATACTTCCGGGGTGAACGCCTGCAATCGCGAGACGATCTGCTGGTTGATCGCACTCCATTTCGCGGTGAAGGCACTCCAGCGCTGGATGCGCTGAGCTTTATTCTTTACCAGTTTCAGAGCGGCGTACTGTTGGAGCGTTTCCGTGTGTTGGGCCTCGAAGGTCGCGAGGGTTTGTTTAAGGTCCGCGAGCTCGTTCGTCGCCTTTTGCTTAAGTTCGTCGTGGTACGCCTTCAGGCGCTGGGTGTAGGTGACGTCTTTGGGACCGCCCAAGAACTGCGTCCCAACGTAGATGACTTTCTTCCCTTTAGGGACCTCAGCTGCCACGCGCGCAGTTGAGGCCGCAAGTGGAGAGAGCAGCGCCGCGGCTTCGGGAGGTTGGTTGGCCGACTCATAGATGTAGACTTGATAGGTTCCGCGGGGAAGCGGCTTACCGTCCGCCGCGCGGATCGGATCAGATTTTCCCACACGTTTCTCGATCGTCGCCTGAGTAGTCGCCATGAACTCCGTCGCGTTCAACAGGGTCTCGGCAATCCCGATGATCCGGATCTCGAAGACGGTCCCGTCCGGAAAGTTCGAAGTCACATAGAACTGGGGCGCGATCAGATCGGAGTTCGAGACAGCACCGGCAACCTTGCCTCCCTCCTGTTCCACGAGACCCCGAGCGGCCGCTCGCAAGACTTCATGATCGGCCGGATCCACGTCGGGCATGTCCGCGAGCGGAGAAATGATGCCCGCTAGGGAGGGAAATTGATCGACGAGCTTCAATTTGATCGGGGCCAGAGTTCCGCGCAAAGCGGGAGAGTTCAACACCGGATCGAGCCAACCCTGCAAGAGTGAGAGAGAAAGCAAGCCCAAGACCGCGACCACGACTACCGTCTTTGAAACACGAATCCGGCGGCGCGGGCGCTCGGCCGGAATATCCTCGATCGGAACTTCCTCTTCCTCGTGCGGCGTCGCGCCTTTCGCGCCAAGAGTGTAGGACAAGGATTTCTTCGCCGCTCCGAGATCATCCGACTCTTGCAGCAATGGAGCCGCAGCCGGAGTGAATTTCACCGCGAGAGGCGAAGCAGGAGCAGGCGTCGAGGGTGCCTGAAATTCAGAAACCTCGGCCATGGGCTTCCAATCGCCCATTCCTTCTTTCCAAACGAAGGCGTCGCGCGCGACTTTGCCTTCCTGGATTTTCTGCTGGATCTCACGGACCGTGAACGGCCCTTCGTGATGATCCCCGACATATACGAACCAAATTTTTTCGCCCATCGCTTCCCTGCTGAGTGATAAACAGTCTAGATCGGATGACTACCCAGATCAAACCCCCAATCAAATCTCCTCACCGGCCTTGGACACTCGTGGGAATTCCCGACCACGCTGGCGTCTACAATGTCGGCGGCCGGGTCGGCGCCGCAAACGGACCCACCGCGTTCCGGAACGCTCTCACCCGCTTTAAGCACATCCGCCCCCACCTCATCTTTGACCGAGACGTCAGCCCCATCCAGGCGGACGTCGCTTTGAACCACACCGCCGCGGCCCGCCTAGTGGCCGAAGCCCACTCCCTGGCCCACCTCCAGGGCGGTCGGAGCGTCATCGTCGGCGGTGGGCATGACCACGGTTACTCCCATCTCAGGGGGGTCGCGCAGGCTCTTACCGAGGACGGTCGAGTGCCACGCATCGGGTGTATAAATATTGACGCTCACCTGGATGTTCGGCCGCCGGTCCCCGTCATCACGAGTGGCTCCCCCTTCTATCTGGCGCTCGAGTCACAGACTCTTCGACCCGATGACTTCGTCGAATTCGGCATCCAGCGCCACTGCAACGGGCAAGAGCTTTGGGATTACGTGAACGCAAAAGGGGTCAAGGTCGTCCCATTTCGAGAGCTCCGCAACGGGCAGGCAGTGCACGCGTTTGAACGCGAACTCCAGCTGCTCGCCACGAGCTGCGACGCGATCGTGATCAGTCTCGACCTGGATGCGATCGCCTGCGCCTTCGCCCCCGGCGTATCCGCGCCGCAGGCGGAAGGATTCACGCCTTCGGATGTGGCGGAAATGATGGAAGTCGCCGGCCGGCACGCTAAGGTCGCGTCTCTCGGTATTTTCGAACTGAATCCCGAGCACGACTCGGCGGGCGCCACGGCCCTACTGGCCGCGAGCTCGTGTTTCCACTTCATCTCGCACTCGATCGGGGTTGCGATCTAAGCCGCGGCCTTAACTGGCTTCAAGATTTTTGAGAATCTTCATCTGTTCGACAATCGCGTGCTTCGCGCCTTCGATCGAAGCGTCCATGGACTCGGCCGCGCCGAAAATCTCTTCGGACGCGTGGAAGATCTGGTCCGCGTCGGCCACTCGCGGCTCCAATGCGAGCTCGAACTCGAGCATCGTCGCTTCGGCCTCTCGCGTGGATTCGCGCATTTCGCGAACCGCGCCGTGAAATTCCTGCGCCATTGCGGCGAGACGGGATCCCTTATCTCCCATGCGCGTAGATTCGAGAATCAGATTCAATAGAACTGTCTCGCAGCTTTCCGTAAAAGCACGGGTGTTTTTCACTTTTTCGCGTGCCTGATGGACGACCGTCAAGTCGGCATGCAACCCTTCGCGAAGTGCGGCGATCGTCGCGCGGCTTCCCGCGGCGGCGGAAGTAATTCGGTGCGAGTCTCGAATCAGATCCCGGGCCGCGAGACCCGAGCGGCGGATTCCCTCGCGGACCTCATCCACCAGTTCCGACGAAAGCGCCGAAGAGAGCTGACGCCCTTCGCGCGACTCCGGACTCCAGGGTGGAGGCGTGGCCGCGGAGCCGACCAATCGCGTCGTCAAAAAACCGGTCGCAACCGTGAAGAGGATCGTGAGGAAGACTGCCGCAAGATCCTGATGAAGCCGAGTGGGCAGCCCAAATAAGAACGTCGGCGTCATCGCGACTTCGACTTCGAAGCCACTTTGGTCTTCAGGATAAACGAGTTTTCGAGAGTACCAGCGCCCAGCTTCCGGAAGATCCTTCCCCTTCCAAAGCAACGGACCTTCACTGGAGTGAAGCGCGGAGACGCGAACTACTCGTGGGTCATTTCCTTGGGAGAGAATCCTCGAGGCGAACGCGAGCGGCTCGGATTCCCCATCGCGTTTGGCGAGTAAAACCAGGCCCTCGGCCTGGACCATCACTTGGTCGGCCAAGCGATGCGCCTCGGCGGTCAGGCGCGCATGCCGGTGCTCTTCCTCGACCGCAAGCAAGCCCACGACCCCCGCACCTGAAACCAGGAGAGCCGCCGACCAGAGCAGTTTGAGTTTTAAGGACCTACTCATCTCCCCTGCTTTTCGGCCTCGTTCCGCGAGTTCTCGAGAGGCAGATTCTGCCTCAGCGTCAATTGCGCGTCGGCCCCCAAGGGGTTAGCCTAGGGCCATGACCAGCTCCACCTACCTGCTCGCGATCGATGAAGGCACCACCGGTACGACGGCGCTCCTCATGAATGACCGGCTCGAGCGCATCGCCGAGGCCTCCATCGATTTCCCCCAACACTTCCCCCAACCGGGCTGGGTGGAACACGACCTCGAGGAGATCTGGGCGGCCGTCGCTGAGACCTTGAAGAAAGTCACCGCGGGCATCGATCCTAAAAAGATTGCCGGCATCGGGATCACCAACCAACGCGAGACGCTTGGCTTCTGGAATCGAAAGACTCTCAAGCCCTTGGGTCGCGCGATCGTTTGGCAAGACCGCAGAACCTCCGCCATCTGCGAAAAAATGAAAGCCGCTGGGCTCGAAAAGAAATTTCAAACCGCAACCGGCCTGCTCCTGGATCCTTACTTCTCGGGGACAAAAGCCGCCTGGGCGTTGGAAAACTGGTCAGACGTCGCCGCCGCCGCAAAAAGCGGAACGCTCGCATTCGGAACGATGGACAGCTTTCTCCTCACCAAGCTCACCGGCGGCCACGCGCATGCCACCGAACCGAGCAACGCCTCGCGCACGCTCGCCTTCCACCTCAAAAATCACGAGTGGGACGCGGAGCTCTGCCGCGATTTGGGAATTCCGCGCGAAGCCTGGGGACAAGTCCTGCCCACGATGGGGAAATTCGGCGTCACGCACGGCGTACCCGGCTTGCCCGACGGGATTCCGATCAGCGGGATGATCGGCGACCAGCAATCCGCGCTGCTGGGTCAAGCCTGCATCCGCGAAGGCATGGCCAAATGCACCTACGGAACCGGCGCGTTTCTGCTGATGAACACGGGCTCAAAACCCGTCCCCAGCCAACACCGCCTAGTCACCACCATCGCGTGGAAACTCCCCGACGGCAGCGTGACCTACGCGCTTGAAGGAAGTGCGTTCATCGCCGGAGCCGCCGTGCAGTGGGTTCGCGACGGACTCGGGCTGATCAAAGACTCCGCCGAGATTGAATCGTTGGCCGCAAGTGTCCCGCATTCCGATGGCGTGGTCTTCGTTCCGGCACTGACGGGTCTTGGGGCCCCCCACTGGAACGCCCAAGCCACCGGCCTTTTTACCGGCCTCACGCGCGGCTCGACGCGCGGACATTTGGCGCGCGCGGTCCTTGAAGGAATCGCGTTCCAAAACGTCGACATCTTGCAAGCGATGCAAAAGGATCTCGGAAAACCGCTCGCCTCACTTAACGTCGACGGTGGAGCCGCTGCCAACAATCTCCTCATGCAGTTCCAAGCCGACGTGCTCGGTGTTCCGCTCCGGCGGCCTCAATACCTCGAGACCACGAGCCTCGGCGCGATCTTCGCGGCCGGAATGGGTGTGGGGATCTGGAAGGGTCTCGAAGAAATCGAAAAGACTTGGAAAAAGGATCGCGATTTCAAACCCGATATGAAGGACGGAGAGCGCTCTGCTGCTCTAGGTCGTTGGAATCGGGCCGTGAGGCAGACGCTTCTTACCGGCGTCTAAAGATGAATGACCGATTCCGTCGTATGAGGGGGCTTCGGTGACTTCTTCGAAAACACCGCACCCGGAGCGCCCTGCAGAATCCCCGGCAGCTCCTGCACTCGGTCGATCGGGTAGATCTCAACGCCCGATACGGATGGCGATCGGCTTGTCAGCACCGCGCGCGGCAGAACGACGCGCTTAAAGCCAAGCTTCGCCACCTCTTCCAAACGAACATCCCAGTGCGGAACGCGGCGGACTTCACCCGTCAGCCCAAGCTCACCGATGATGGCCCAGTCCGCGGGAATCGCGAAATCCTCGAAACTCGACCAGATCGCAGCCGCCGCCGCGAGATCACATGCGGGCTCACTCAAGCGTAATCCACCCGCGACATTGAAGAACAGATCCTGCTGCGCCAGCTTCAGATGCATGTGCCGCTCGAGGATCGCAGCGAGCAACGAGATGCGACTAGCGTCCATGCCGACGGCCGTCCGGCGTGGCATCGCAAGACCACTCGGCGCGACGAGCGCCTGAAGCTCGACGAGCAGCGGGCGAGAGCCTTCGAGTGATGCGGCTACGGCCGTACCCACCGCGCCGACTTTGCGATCGCTCAAAAAGAGAGCGGAAGGATTCTCGACTTCTTTCAACCCTTCCGAATCCATCTCAAAGACGCCGAGCTCGCGCGAGCTGCCAAAACGATTCTTTACGGTACGAAGAAGACGATACGAGTGCGAACCTTCGCCTTCGAAGTAGAGAACCGTGTCGACCATGTGCTCGACCACTTTTGGGCCCGCGATGTTTCCGTCCTTCGTGACGTGACCGACGAGCCAGACGGCGATGCCTGCGCTCTTGGCGAGTGCCATAAGACGCGAAGTCACTTCGCGAAGCTGTCCCACGCTGCCGGGCGCGGACTGCAGATAGCCGCTCGAAAAAGTCTGCAAACTATCCATGACGATCACGTGCGGACGAATTTCCTTCACGGTCGCAAACACGCGCTCCAGCTGCGTCTCAGCGGCGAGAAAAACTTGGCCCTGGCTCCGTACGCCGAGCCTGCGCGCGCGGCCCCGAATTTGGTCGATGGATTCTTCGCCACTCACGTAGAGGAGCCGAAGCGACGGCGTGCCTTGCAGCAACCCTTGCATCATCTGAAGGAGCAGCGTGCTCTTGCCAATTCCCGGGTCTCCCCCCACGAGCGTGAAACTATCCGGCACCATCCCACCACCGAGCACGCGGTCCAGCTCCCGGATTCCGGTGAGGATGCGACGATGGGTCTGTTTAGTCGATTTGCGCGAGCCGCTCTCCGGGCTCGAGTCTTCGTCTTCCTCGCCCCCTTCCAAAGGAACCCAAGGCGATGCTCCGCCGGTCATCAACGCCCCAGTGGCTCCGACATCGTCCAGTAATCCACGAAACTCCTCGCGAACCGTCGTGAGTCCACTCTCTTGCGCTGCCGCGGCCGTCGCGCTGGGTCCGGAATTTTGGCGTTCTTCGACGAGAGAGTTCCATTCGCCGCAACCATTACAGCGCCCCAACCATTTTGGACTGGAAGCTCCGCAGCTCTGACAAACATAGAGAGTTTTGATCTTCATGGGTTCCTCGGAGGTATCACGGATTCAAGCCCCGTGCGCCCTTCGGCCGGTGCCTTGCGGACCCACAGCACGTAGGCCGCATGTTCTGCATCCGAGCGCACAAAATGCTCTAAAATCTTGAGCCGCACCGCTTCCGGCCAGACCTGATTGGGAATTTCAGGAGAGTGATTCTTGTAGGAAGTGACCTTACCGATCTGACCGTCTTCCAAAGCGGTGAGAAGTCGAGACAGATTGATTCTTCCCTGTTCCGCCAGCAGTCGTGACGTCAACGCATCCGTCATCCAGATCGTTCCGCCGTGGCGGAGCGCCAGGCTCGCGTCCGCCGAAAGCAGCTCACCCGGCTCCTGCTTCAAACGCTCCAACCACTCCGTCCAACGGGAGTGGGGACGGCGAAGATGCCCGAGCTCCCAGCGCTCCGTGCGGACGACGGCCGCGACCATCAGCAACGCGCAAAGCGCGACTCGCCAAGGCATCCCGCTCCGCACGCGCAGAGTTGTCGAGACCGCCCAGAGCCACGCAAAAAACGGTTCGATAAAATAATTATTGTCGGAGCCGGGTTTCCAAACCGCTACTGCGTGCAAACCGAACGTGATCGCGAAGTATCGCCAAGGCAGGGTTCGGAAGTTGGGCTTGGAAAAAAGAAGCAGCGGAACCGCCAGGCTCAAGAATCCGTAGAACATGACCTCGTGCGCGGCGGCGTTCACGCCTTTCACCAGGTTTCCACCAAATGAATGCTCGAGGAATCGTCCCTCGGTCGTCCACACGAGCGCGCCAAAGACGACGCCAAGTCCCATGGCGAAAAGGATCCAGAATCTCCGACTCAAGCGTGGGAAGGAATCCCCACCCCACCCCATCGCCACCGCGAACGCGATCGGTGCCGCGACATAAGTTTGCTTTGAGAAAAACGCGAGGATGAGCGCTCCGGCAATTCCCAATTCACGCCCAAACGATCGTGGCGAACGACCGCGCGTCGCCAGCCAAAGTGCGATGCCCGTAAAAGCCATCGCCGAATAGTCCGTGCGAAAGCTCGCCGTAAAGCGCGCCATGGCCGGAAGGAGCAGAAAAACTCCCGCCCACATCCAGGAGCGCGACAAGAGTCCGAGCATCAACGCCGAGAGGGCCGTCGCAAAAAAGGTCCAGCCACGTCCTAGTCCGTACAGAAGATCGAGCGAGAATGGGTCCGCAAAGAAAGATGCGAGGCCTCGCACAATTGCCAAAGGGACCGGCGTGTAAAGAATTGCCGCGTACGGAGGTTCCGAGAGATCCGCGTAAAGTACACCTCCGGGCCTCATCCATTCCCGCACCCAGTGAATCAAAGCACCCTCTGGAACAGAAAGGTCTCCGGGATAACGAGATCCAAAGATCATCCAAATCAGGAAGCGACTGATGCCCGCTAGCGCCAGCGCCGTGAGCATCCACTTGAGTACTCCCCGCGGACGCATCACGGCTTCCACTTCCAAACCTCCAGGATGCCGTTTCCTTCCACTCTTTCATAACGATCACGAATCGCTTCATGGATCGATGGGGGCCACCAAAGCTTCGCATCCCGGTCATCGGGATGCTTGTAGTACTCGATGAGCAGCCACGGAATCTCGCCGTTTCGAATCCGCTGCGCGAGCGGAGAGAGATCGGCTTTCCCCCGGCGTTCGAGATAAGCGGCGTTGAAGCTATCTAAAAGCAGGAGGGTTTCCTCTCGCCGAATCACCAATCCCGAATGCGTGATCAGAGCGGGTCCCGGCAACGAGAGCATGCGATCGACCCAAGCGCGATCTCCCATTTCCCTGCGCTCCCGGACCTGCAGCCGCAGCTCCGGCAAGTAATGCCAAGCTTGAATCAAGGCGATGAGCATGACCCACGACCACCCCCGCACGAAGGTTGGGCGCGGAATGCGCCTTTCGAGTTCAAACACTCCAAAGATCGCCCACCCACAGGCGAGCCAGTGAGGTTCCATCCAGTAATTGTAGTAAGCACCCTGCTTCAAGCACGCCGCTAGGTGCGCGACGAAAGACAAAACGCAATAGACCGCGAACGCGCGAAGCGGAAACGAGCGCCACGCCGATCGCGGAAGTGAGTGAGCGCCGATCGCCGCGAGGATCAGCACCCCCAATCCCCCCATGAGGAATCCCTTGCGCACAAGCCAGCCGAGTTGCCCCCACTTCCAATCAGTCGCGTTAGCCTCGAAGAGGTTCCGGAAGAAGAGTCCTCCCGTCGCCTCATCGAGCGCGCGAAACCCAGGAACGGTCGCGATCAAAAACACCGCGGCAAGCATCGTCGCTTCTTGCCACTTCCGACTCGCGATCAGGACGAGGCCCACACTCAGGCCCGCGACCCCATACGACTGCTTCGTCCAAACCGCGGCCGAGAAGAGTAAGCCGGCAAATGCCGCTGCTCGCAACGGGCGGCGTTCCCGTAGCGAGAGCCAAACTGTGAATCCTGCGAGACTGAAAAAAACAGCGAGCGCATCCACGCGAGCACTGAACGCCCAAGGCCGAAGCGTCACGAGGGCGGCCGGAATTAGAAAAGCCAAGAGCCGGGTCGAACGCGGCGATAGCCCCGGAAAGATCAAGGACGCCAATCGTCCGAGAAAGGCCGCAGTTCCCACCGTCGCCGCCACCGTGATTCCGCGTGCGATCCAGTAGATCTCATCAGTTCCAATAGCCCAAACCGTACCTAACAACCGAGCGAGCCCGCCACAAAGCCAGTAGTAGAAAGGGGCATAGGGTGTGGTGCTGTAAGGAGCGAGCGAGAAGTCCCGATAGAGAGGGACGGTTCCCGTCGCCACGGCCCAAATCGAATAGACGATCGCCCCTTCCGGATTCGTCAGCTCTCCTCGCGAAGGGAGAAAGAAGAGAATCTCGATCAAGAATTCGAGAAGGCATGCCCAAAGCAGCCACCGCCAAGGGGATCGCATTTCCGGAACGATATCCTGACTTTAGAGGGTTCGAAACGCCTCTCATAGAATCCCGCATAAAATCCGAAACGTCCTCTGAGATGGCACAAGATAACGATCCCTGGCGCAGGTTCAGATCCCGACAGCTCGAGAAGAAGGGCACGTCGCTCAGCACTGCCAAGACGCGGGCAATTCAAGGCACCGTGGTCGAGACCGTTATCCAAGATGGAAATATTGATTTTGAGGCACTCTTCAAAAAGCTCGAAATCCTGATGAGCCAGCTTTCCAACCTCTACAACCAGTACGTTGCGGGAGTGGAGAAGCAGCCTCCGATCGAACGGAGAAAACAGTTCGATACCCTGCTGAATTTTCTCGTCAACACACCCAAACCCACCATGAATGTTCGCTTCAAAGCGCAGACTTTGGCGACTCAGGCCCAAACGCAAGCCGAACGGTGGGAAAAGCTTCTCCGCAAGCTCGAAGCCGGCGACATGAAACGCCGGATGCAAAAGAGAGCCAAAGCGGGCTAAGCTGCCCGACATGAAACTCTTCGCCTTCTCGGCTTCGCTACGCTCCGGTTCACTCAACACTCAGTTGCTCGGCTGCATCGCCGAGGCCGCAAAAGCTTCCGGCCATGAGATCGGGACCGAAACCCTGAAGAGTTTCGACATCCCTCTTTACGACGGCGACGCCGAAGAAAAAGACGGGATCCCTGCGGGTGTGACTCGACTCGGGAAACGCATCCAGGAAGCCGACGCCGTGATCCTCGTCTCGCCTGAATACAACTCTGGCATCCCGGGCGTGCTCAAAAACGCAATCGACTGGATCTCGCGCTTGGATGAGCCCGTTCTCGCCGGAAAACCCTGCATGCTCTTCACGGCTTCGCCCGGTGCGTTTGGCGGCGTCCGCTCACATCCTCATACCCGGCAACCCATCGACGAGCTGGGCGCCTACCTCTATCCCAAGTCCTTTGCGCTCCCGAAAGCCCATGAGCAACTCGAAGCCGGCGCCAAGAAGCTCAAAGACGCCAAGCTTCAGACGCGACTCGAAGGCTCCCTGCAGTCCTTCCTAGAATACGCTCGATCCTTCCAATAGCGCGCTTCCAAAATCGGGAGTTTTCCCCTATCTTCGGGCCCTTATGAAGTTTCCGAAGAACACCGATTTTATCAAAGACTTCCAGGACGAATCCGCCGACTCGGCAAAAGAGGAAGCGGCTTCCCCGTCGCCCTCCGAAGATTTCGCGGCCCTCCTCGGTGAGTCGCTCCGCTCCAACACCAAGCGCCTGAAAGTCGGCGATAAAATTCGCGGCAAGATCCTCGTACTGGGTCAAGAAGACGTTTTCGTCTCGACTGGAACTCAGCACGACGGAATGCTTGCCAAGCGCGAGCTCCTCGATGAGCACGGTATCTGCAACTACAAGGTCGATGATGTGCTCGAGCTTTTCGTCACCCAAGTCCGCGGCACCGACATCCGCCTC
>JBEIOW010000367.1:0-3086 GCA_040377385.1 Bacteriovoracaceae bacterium
AAAAGCTCGGGCGAGGCGATCGATGTGCTCATCCGCCAGGAGAAAATTGGGATCCTCGTCGCAGAGCATCCTTCACTTTCCGAGCCCATCCTCAAATACCTTAAATCCGCGCACCGGAATCTCCAGCTCTTCTTCTGCCTCGACGACTCGTTACCGGACGCTCAATGGGCCGACGATCAGGCTAAGCTCAAGCCTGCCGGCTTCACCCGGGATTCGGACTGGGTCGCTTCCCTCATTCCGCAGATCGAAACCTACCTGAAGAGCCATCAGCTCGAGAGGATCGAGAAGCCAACCGACCCGGAGGCGGGTTTTGCGCGCATTCGCCCCAACCTGCTCTTGATGGCCTCCCCGCTCAAGGGCGATGTTTACATCAAGCTGTCGGACCATAAGTTCGTGAAGCTTTTTGCCGCGGGCGCCGAGTTCAGCCTGCCCGATTACGACAAGTACGTGACCAAGAAGAACGTCGAGTTCCTCTATCTCAAAAAAGAAGATACGCCGAACTTCATCGAGCGACTCCAGGCCAAACTGATGGAAGCGGCACAGTCCGGCTCGATGGATGAGAAAAGCGCGACCGAAACGGCCGTCCATCTTCATCAGACCGTGCGCGAGCTCCTCCATAAAATCGAACCGACCGATGCGCTCACTCCGCTCATCAAGGAAAATACGCGCCTCACCCTTCGCGTCGTCGGTCGGAATCCAAAGTTGAAGGGCTTGATCGAGAAGCTCACCCTGGATCCGAAAAGCTACATCTCTTCCCACAGCGTCGCGCTCGGACAGCTCAGCTGCGGCCTGGCGGCAGCAATGGATTGGGGCTCGGAAACCACGTTCCACAAACTCAACCTAGCTTCGTTTCTCCACGACATCACCCTGGAGAACCAAACGCTGGCTCGCATCCACTCTCTGGAAGAGCTGCACGCACGGAAGGCGGAGTTTACCCAAAAGGAAGTCTCAGAATATCCTCTCCACCCGATGCGCGCGGCGGATCTCGCCCGCCGCTTCACCGAGATCCCGCCCGATGTGGACGCGCTCATCCTGCAACACCATGAGCTGCCGGACGGCAGCGGTTTCCCGCGAAAACTCAACGCGAAGCAAATTAGCCCATTAGGGTCTCTCTTCATCGTCGCCCACGAACTCGTCCACTTCATTCACGAGAAGGGCGCGGAGTTCGAAATGAAGGACTTCTTGGAACGAAACTCTGAACGCTACGCGGTCGGGCAGTTCCGGAAGATTGTTCTGTGCCTCGCAAAGACGGGTAAGTAGGCAAGCAGACAAAGAGGCATACAGTTCGAAGTCATCGAGGCATTAGGCCAGGCGGGCATGGGGTGAACTCTTGCGGTGAGCCCAGCTTGCCAACTTGCCTTCTTGCCCGCGCGGCCCCTTGCCCCCGAACTCTATGCCGCTATGCCTGCCTCACGCCTCCGCGAAGCGCTCGCGGTTCGCCTCTCGCTCGTAGATCAGTCGAATCTGATGCGCAAAGAGGAGGCCTAGAATGCGTCCTTCAGCGTCGACGACAGGGAGGCAGGGATGATCGTCCAAGAGCGCCCCTCCGCGCGCGAGCGTATCCTCCTCACGCAGGATCGGAGCCTTGCCGCGAGCGCGGTAGAGTAAATCACGGGCCTCGAGCAACTTCTCCAGCTGGGGATTGGCGTCCGGCGCGCTCGCTGTTCGCCAGACCTCTTCCAACAGATCGAGGCTCAAGAGACCGAGAAATTTGGACTGTGCGTCCACGACCGGGAAGAAGGCGTAGGGAGACTCCTCAACCCGAACCTTGAGATCGCTGATGCGTTCGTTTTCGAAAAAGAAGAGAAAGTCGCGCGCCATCGCGTCAGTCACCTTTAGACGCTCGAGAATCGCAGCCGAGCGACCCTGAATCAGCCGAAGGCCACGATCCTCAAGATCCGCTGAAATCAGGCTCGGTGTGCGCAGCGCTACGCGAATACTCAGTGCCAAATAGGAAAACAGGATCGCGGGCAGAATAATCGTCTCGTTCCCCGAGATTCCCCAGACGATGATCGCCCCGGTAATCGGCGCACCGAAGACGACCGTAAAAAGCGCCGCGCCTCCGAGCAACGGGGCGACGGGCAAAGATCCCGCGAGAGCGGCAAGCGCGGATCGATCGACCCATGAGCCGGCGACTGCGCCTACGAGAATCATCGGACCGAGAATGCCGATCGTTCCGAATCCGGCGTGCAAAAAGGCAATGACGAGAATTTCTCCGAGAAGCAGATAACCGAGAGCAGAGTCATCGATCCGTAGCCAAAGCAAGCGCTCGAGCGCGAGCGGGATGTCGGACTCAATTCCGAAAAATACTCGAATGAGCGCAAGGCCACTGATGCATGCGATCGCCACCCAGATCGCCCGTTTCGCGCAGACCGCGCGCAAATGCTCGCGGGCCGCACGCAGAAATCGCACGCACACCGTGCCTAGCAGGCCGGCCGCAAGCGCGATGGTCAAACCGGCGACCCAGTCTCGTGCATGGTCGATCCGAAAGCCGAAGACCCCGCTGCCCGGATCAATCCGAACCGAAGAGAGCCAGCCCAGCTCCGGCAATACCTTTGCGAAAAATGCCGTTGAGATCGCCGTCAACAACAAGGACGGAAAGCGTCCGCCAATCCCGAGCTCGACGACGAGCGCGAGCCCTGCCCAAGGAGAGCCGAGTCCCACGGCGACACCCGAAGTGAGCGCCAGCGCACCTTCCGTTCGGCGGTGACGATCCGACCAAAGCGACTTTTTGCCGGACCGTACCGATTGCGCCGCGCGAACCGATTCGACGGCAGCGCCTTCAGCACCCGCCCCCCAGCCAAAAAGAGTCAGGCAGAAAGAACTGATCGTCTTCACCAATGCCGCGAAAGGACGCACGCGGCTTCCAGGGGTGTGGATGAATCGGACAATGTCCGCCACGCCATCGCTGAGTGCCTCCTCCCGGGCCTCACCAAACTGCCGAGGACCGGAGCCGCGCTGGGCAACGACCGCGAGGAGCACGAGCACGGCCCCACTCGCGATCATCCAACCCAGTGGCAATGTCTTGAGCGAAGGCGCCATCTCCTGCAGCGTGCGCGGCAGCAGGCCGACCACCGCGGCGAGGA
>JBEIOW010000424.1:0-2710 GCA_040377385.1 Bacteriovoracaceae bacterium
CGCTCGAAGCGGCGGACGGCGACAAGAACACGGCCGCGCGCCTGCTCGGGATCAATTCGCGCACGATCTATCGCAAGCTTGAGGGCGATCCGGGGTCGAGTTAAGAGCTGTTCCTTAGAGTTCTTCACTCCGCGCTGATCTGCGGGGAATCGCGCCCACCGCCGCATAGAGGGTCTGGAGCGCCTGGGCCTGAGCGCGAGGATGGATGCTCCATCGTCCGAAAAAGATCTTTTGAACCTGCTTTGCCGCGACCTCTCCGCTCATCCATCGTCGAAACAGCAGGAATCCCAGGAGCTGGCCCAGGCGCTGGGCGCTTCGCGAATTGCTGAGGGGCCCGCCGGGGGGCGAGGGGGCGCGTCGGTTCGCCGCACGGGCCTCCACCGCGCGCAGCAAGTAGCGTCGCGCGCGGAGTTCGATTCGGTCAGCGCGCGTGAGGATTTTGCCTCTTCGGGCCTCGATCCAGCGGCGATGGTCTTCGGGAAAGTCACATTTTCGACGCGGGTTCAGAATCAGGCTTCCGAGGAATGCGAACGCATTCACCAGGATTCGCCTTTCGAAATCGGCCGAGGTTGCTCTGTAAAATCGATCGAACTTCTGCCGCTCAAAAAGCAGGAGCTGAGCTGCGAGTTCGGCGGCGGAGTTGCGGTCGCCATCTCCAAGGTTCAACAGTCCGATGCTTGGGACAAAAAAGCGCCTCTCTTGGGCGTGCAACGCGCGAATGAGTTTGAGCTCGACCTCGCTGAGCTTCCTCGGACGTTCTTTTTTCGGGCGAACGAGGCGTGCCCAATCCGCTCGACTCAGGTCCTTAGGCAGTAAGGTGACGTCCTCAAGAAGGCGTGTCGTGAGCCCAAAAAAATCACTCAAATTGCGATGGAACGAGCGAATTTGCGCCAGGGGATCCAGATCGGCCTCGGTCAGTGGCTCGTCATCCGGCTCGTCCGTTTCACCGTCATAGGCGATGGGCTGAAGCTCGGCCCAGGCGAGCAAGGACTCGAGCTTGCTCCAGGGCGGAGAGGAAAAGATGCAGTACTCGCGTTTGCGTAGCCGAAGGAGTGAGGGCGGTAGACCGCTTTTTGCCGTCATCTTCTTGCGCGCAAGAATCCAAAAAAGCTCGTCGAGATTTTGATGCAGGACCGCGACGATGGGGGGCTTGAGGCCCGCTTGGCTCCAGGCTTCCTTTGCTCGCTGGGGAAGGTGAGCGGCACTCACGTGTAGCTCGCCGTACAGGACGAGAATCCGTGGTCGTGCGATCCCACTCGCGAGTTGGCGACGGCACTCCTTCACGAGGACCTTGGCCGCCCAATGGTCGCGCTCGACTAGGCCCGCCGCTCCTTGCTGTGCGCCCGAAGCGTTGAGGCCAATTACGCGTGCCCCGACGGCGCGGGCCCACTCGAAAAGCGGAGCGTAGTTCTCCCACGGGAATCCCCAGGTTTCCGCATACCGCACGCGGCGATGAAACTCTTCGAGCGGGAGCTGTCCCGAGAGATAGGCGTCGAGATCCTTTTGATTGCGGCTCGGAATCATCTCGAGTGCGAGTGTCCAAGGGGTGCGACCGGGAGCTTCGAAAGTAGCCAGCCCGTCCAGCGAGCGTCCGTCGAGTGAGCGAAGAATGCGGAGCGCGGTACGCTGAGCTTGGTCCAGGGTATGGTAGTCGGCGACGAAAACGAGGTCGGATGAGGCGAGCTCATCGAGAAGGTCGCGCTTCGTGGCCGCGCGCGCGCGAGCGTAGAGCGGAGAGAGCTCACGCCGTGCTTCATTTTCGTAGCGCACGATGGCTGGATCGGGTTCTCCGAAGAGTCGTTCGACTTCGTCTTGCAGAGCGTCCTGGAGTGCTTTCTGAACTTCCAGGAGAGGGGTTTGCTCCGCACGTTTGCCGGAGGTCATGCCCGCGGCGCGCTCGCTAGATCGTGGGTGATGCCAAGGGACAGTCGACAACGCGTGGATGTTCGCTCAGAGCGGCGCTCGTACTGACAGGCCACCGTGGGCGATAGCCCATAGAGAAATCCCTTGAGCCAGTATTGGTGAACATCGCAAAGCGCGTCGGAGACTTGGAGCGCAGCAGGGTTGGCGGATTGGTGCGGACAGCATTTGAGCTCAACATCGACGTGCGTGCGGGTCGACCGGCGAATGAGCAGGCCTTCCCGCTCCGGCGTGCCGAGAATGGGATTGTCCGCAAAGAAAGTCAGGATCACTCGGAGATCAAGCTCCTGCTCAAGCGGTGATTCTAGGCGACGCTCGGCGAGGGCTCGGCCGTGTCGCCAGCTGACTTGTTCGAGTGCTTCGAGCGCTTCCGGCGAGCGGTCGAGTAGGGTCTGGAGGGTCCATGCCTGCAACGTGAGAACCGAGTTTTCCAGACGGCCCAGAAAGTCTTCAGGTGCGGTGTCGTCCAAGAGACTACTCAAGCCGTTGTCGCTGAGTTCGGATTCCAGAGCTCGATCCGTGACCCGTTCCAGGGACTCGATGCTCTGTTTAATTTCGGGCCTAACGGAGGCGCCTAGGAAGTGCGAGGGGCGCTCAAGCTTGAGCTCGCGAAGCCATTCCAGGGTCAGGCGATGTAGAACGAGGAGATCTTGGTACCAGCGATGGTGCCAATGAAAAGCGCGGCGATCATGCCAGGGCTGCTCGCGAAGGAAGGCCATCGTTCAAAAGGGTAACTCAAAAATCAGAACAAGCGAAGAGGAGCTGGCGAAGTTCCTGAAGCCGGCGGGAC
>JBEIOW010000200.1:0-4855 GCA_040377385.1 Bacteriovoracaceae bacterium
GGTCAAATCCGCGGCAAGTTTTGCCGATACGGCCTATATGAGAGGTCGTTCCTCACATCGGCGGTATGGGGTTCTGGGGGTGGCATTCGCCGTTCTCGCTCCACTCGTTCTGCATGCGAGCGAGACCCAAGCGCCCGCTACCGACAGTCCAAACCGCATGGTCGACGCGCTTGAAGTTCTGGGGCGAGTCCCTACCGGGCAGCGTCTTTTGAAAGAAGCGCAGATCGTTTTCGGGGTCGAGACCCGCGCGGCGTTGCTCCGATTCCTCGAATGGGGAGAGGTCTCTCGAACCGATGCGGTTCTCACGCGAAACTATAATCCCGCCACCGGCGTCGAAGAACGCGAGCGCCGGGTGAAGGTCGTTCTCAAGCGCAATCAACCGCTCCAAGACCTGGTCTTTGATCTCGCCCACGAACTCACGCACGCCGTCCAAAAGCCTAGCTGGGATCCTTATGATCCTGAGCTGACCCCCGGTAAGTACATCTACGCCGCGATCGAAGGACGGGGGGGTGAAGTGGACGCCGTGATGAACGAATGTCAGGTGGGCTTTGAGCTCGCACTCCAGTTCGGAACTTCCATCGAGCGCTGCCGCCGCTATCGCTCCAGTGAAGGCAGCGTTGAGCGCGGCAAGGTCAAAGGCGACTTCTATCGGGTCGGCAAGTGGAAGTCCTCGCTCCTGGAAACTCTGCGCGACGAGGCCCGCAGCTTCCCGCTCGATGAAGGCTCGCCCGTGCTTTATTCCTCTACTGGAAACGCGCCCTATCCGATCGCGCTTCTTCGGGAGTTCGAAGCCATCAATGATGCCGCCTGTCGCAACTCCGCGCGCAGACTCGAGCTCACACGCGCTTCGTCGCTGAGCGCCCCGTCGCAGCGTTCTCCCGCCGCCGCGAAAAAGCCGGAAGTCGATCCCGCGCTCTCCCAGTTTCTCACTCGCCGTTGCAAGCGCGTCTCGCCCGTGTCTGAATAGGGGAATGACCGCTTCTCCTTCGTTCTTGGACCGTCTGCGCGCCGAGTGCCCGGCTCTTAAACTCAGCCAGGACCCTTCGGATCTTACTGAATACGGCCGCGATTGGACCCGCGCGGTGGATCCCGCGCCGCTGGCGATCGCGTTTCCCGCCACGACCGAAGAAGTCTCTAAGATCATGAAACTCGCGTCGGCCACCGGAACGGCGATCGTCCCTTCGGGCGGTCGCACGGGCCTCTCGGGCGGCGCGGTTGCGGCCTCGGGCGAGCTGGTCTTGAGTCTTGCGCGGATGAACCGGATGCATTCGGTGGACCCTCTCTCACAGACGGTGCGCGTGCAGGCGGGCGCGATCACCGAAGCCGTGCATCAGCACTGCGAACCTCATGGCCTGACCTGGCCAGTGGATTTTGCGTCCAAGGGCTCAAGCCACGTTGGTGGCAACCTTGCTACCAACGCAGGTGGCGTACGGGTGATTCGCTACGGGTTGACGCGAAATTGGGTGCTCGGCCTTCAAGTCGTGCTCGCTGGCGGAGAAATTCTCGAGATCAATGGCGAATTGGAGAAGAATCAAACGGGACTCGACCTGCGCCAGCTCTTCATCGGCAGCGAAGGCACGCTCGGGATCATTACTGAGGCAACCCTCAAGCTCACGCGGCTTCCCCCTCCGACGGACGTCCTGTTCTTTGGGGTGGACGGGCTCGATGGTGTTCTCGGACTTTTTCGCGAAGCGCGACGCCAGCCGTTCACGATCCAAGCTTTCGAGATGCTTGGCGCTAACTGCCTCCAGAAAGTGATCGAGCACCGCTCGGCGCGACCACCGCTTTCCACGCCTGCCTCTGACTATGTGCTCTTGGAAGTCGAACGCCCCGCGAGCGAAGCCGGACAGCAGGAGCTACAAACTTGGCTCGAGAGTCTTTTTGAGCGGGGCCTTGTCCAGGATGGCACCCTGGCGCAATCCCCCGAGGAGGCGTGCGCGCTCTGGTCGCTGCGCGAGGGAATTTCTGAATCGATCATGAGCGCTGGTTTGGTTCACAAGCAGGACGTCTCCGTGCCAATCCGCGAGCTGCAGGGGTTTTGCTCACGCTTTGAGCGGGAGCTGGGCGAGAAGTACCCCGGACACACGCTCTACCTCTTCGGTCACATTGGCGACGGTAACCTGCACATCAATATCGCCAAGCCCGAGGGCCTCGAGCGAGACGCGTTCTACGCACGCTGCAAGCAAATCGATGAGGATCTCTTCCGGCTCCTACAAGCTCACCAAGGGAGCGTGTCCGGAGAGCACGGAGTCGGCTTGCTCAAGAAGTACGCGCTTAGCTTTTCGCGCAGCCCCGCGGAGATCGCGACGATGCGCGCGGTGAAGCAGGCACTTGATCCCAAAGGGATCTTGAACCCAGGAAAAATCCTTTAGCCGCCCATGCCGGGCTTGAGGATGGCGAGTGCCGCGGCCGTCGCTCCCAGCAAAGGAAACACGATCGCCCAAAGCTTGTAGTGCTGGCGCATGCGGTACGCGAGTACGAGCGCGCCGCCGGTGGCGACCCAAATCGCAATTTTTAGCCAGATCCAGAGCGGGAACGGATCGCGAGCCATTCCCAGACGAGCCATCAGCCCGAAGCCTGCGACGAATGCGATCAGCAGCCCCACGCCGTGGATGATCGAGAGCCGTTTACGATCGGGAGTTCCTTTGGCGGCACCTTGGCCACCTAGCAGAGCTGCGCCACCGAGTGCGCTGTAGACGAGCAAAATCGCGGCAATGTGGAGGATCTTGTAGAATTCGTATGACATGGGCTGTTCATAACGCGCGAGCGGTCCTCGTCCAAGTGAATCAGGGAGAACTCTCGCATTAATTTCGTTTTAGAAGTGGCCTGAAAATATTCCAAGTACTTGAAATCATGTACTTTGGCTTAATTCGGACACAGTTTGTGGAGCGCGCTCATCGATTGAGACAATGATGAGATGAGCTCGAGAACCTTCATGGCGCTGAGTCGCCTCCTGTCGTGCGGGATATCGCTCTTGTTGAGCTCGTCCTGCGCCATGAAATTTCAAGTCAGCTCCGCGACCGCGACCGTCGGTCCGCTCAGCGTGACCAGTCACGTTTCCTCTCAGTCTGTTACGGAGCCGTTCCTCGTTCGCGGAACCTGCGTGTCTTCCGTCTCCTCCACGGTCCGCGTGACTTACGTGGATGATATCTTCAGGGGCCCGTCTACCGCCTCGTGTGTGAACAATCAGTTCTCTCTGGGCACGGTCGTCGCCGTCGCGCCCGGCGAGGGCGCCATCGAGATTACGCAAGAGGCAAGCGACGGAGAGATCAGCACGGTTACGCTGCCATTACGCGCGCTATACGCCGAGTTTCGGGTTCTGCCCATGGATCACGCATCGGTGGCGAACACGTCGATCTCATCGGACATCCACGGCATTTTTGTTCGCGGCACGGGTCCCACCGCCGAAGTTTTTCTGGGAATGCGTGGAAACTGGTCGGGCTTAGCGATCTCGCGAGACGGTGGATCCACCTTTAGTTACCGGACGACCCGGCACGGAATGGGCGGGACGATTACGAACAAAGTTTTTGTTCAGGGCAGCGGCGCCACGGAAAAGTTCTATGTCGGTACGGCGGACGGATTCGCGCTTTCTACCGATGGCGGACAAACTTTCACCGCACGCACTCCCACGCATGGCCTCGGCTCTCACCAGGGCCAAGGGCTTTGGATTGATACGGGAACGACTCCCGAGACGATGTGGGTGGCGACTTCCGGGGGCCTTTCTTATTCGACGAACGGCGGGGTCTCTTTTACGAATCTGACCACGGCCCAGGGCCTTCCGGCCAACGACGTGAGTGGCGTGCATGGGGTGGGTTCTGGCGCGACGGCGCAAATCTTCGCTTCCACGAACGCCGGCTTGGCCGTCTCGGATGACGGCGGGGCGACCTTCGCGATTCGGACCACACTCGATGGACTTGGTAGCAATACGGTTCGGGCGGTCCACGCGATCGGCTCTGGTCCCACCGCGCAGGTTTTTGCCGCAACCGCGGCCGGTCTCTCGATCTCGGTCGATGGAGGCGCGAGCTTCAGCACCGTCACCACGGTGGAGGGTCTGGGATCCAACGACGTCTATTCGGTTTTCGCGCTCGCGGGGAGCGCAAGGGTTTATGCGGGGACGGCCGCGGGCCTCTCGATCTCGAGTGACGGGGGCGCAAGCTTCACGAATCGGACGAACGCCAACAGCGGTCTTCTTCACGACAGCGTTCGATCGGTTTACGCCGTCGCAAACGGAGGTTCCGTCGATGTTTACGCGGGCTCTTCGATGGGAATGGGCAGCGGCGGTGGGCTCTCGATTTCCTACGACAATGGCGCGACCTTCAGCGCGAATCGCGCTGGGATATCGCATATGTCGATGAGCACCCTGACGAGCATCAAGACCTTAGGGAGTGGCGCTACGACCCAGGTTTTCTCCAGCAACGGAAACACCGGGATCTTCGTCTCCAGCAACCAAGGCAGAACTTTCGTCCTGAAGGGCCTGGCCGATGGGCTCGCCTCTGCCTCGGTGCGCGGAATTGATGCCACGGGCTCGGGCGGCACCGCTTCGGTTTACGCGGCCACGGCTTCGGGACTTTCGATTTCGACCGATGGGGGCGCGACTTACACCGATACGCGAACGGTCGTGAACAGTTCGCTTGCGAGCAACAACACCTCAGCGGTCCGCGTAGTGGGGACGGGCGGAACTGCAGAAGTCTACGTCGGCACGGCCAGCGGGCTCTCGATTTCGACGAACGGAGGAACGAGTTTTGTCACCCGGACCGCCATTGGGCATGGGCTCGGGTCAAACACGATTCGTAAAATCTTCGTCAATGGCACGGGAGGCGCTGCGGAAGTTTACGTCGCTACTTCCAACGGGATA
>JBEIOW010000155.1:0-5516 GCA_040377385.1 Bacteriovoracaceae bacterium
GACTGACTCGGTCCACGATTTTAGGAACGAGTGAGAACGTTCCGTTGAGTGACTCTTCCGCTGGCCTGAGAAACGATCCGCGGTGACCCCCGGCATCGGATCCCGAGGCCACAATCGCATCCACGCCCGCAGCTTCGAGCGCAATGGCCTCTTCGACCGTTGTGGCGGTTCCGAGAGTCCGAATCCCACGCGTCCGACACTCTGCTAGGATTTCTGCTGACGGAATCCCGAAAACGAAGCTAAAGACCGGCGGGCGTGCATCGAGAATGGCGCGCACCTGCTCGTCGAAACGCTCACCGGTCCTAGCGGGTGGCGCCGGAAGAGAAATTCCAAGCTCAGAGAAAAACGTACGCACGCTCGTGAGCGCCCTCGCATAGGAAGCGGGCGATGGATCGAAGCCCTCTCCGTCGTGGTCAGACACCCAAAGGTTGATCGCGAACGGCCCCTTCGTCGCACTCCGAATCTCTGCGACCAGAGACCGAATGGCATCCGGCGCGAGGTAATGCGCGCCAAAGCTGCCGAGTCCGCCCCCATCCGAGACGGCTTTCACGAGCTGGACCGAGGAGGCCCCGCCGCCGAAAGGTCCCTGAATGATTGGAAACCGCGTTCCGATCAGGTGTGTGAGCGAGCTAGCGTGCATGTGCATGACTGAACCGGAATCTACGAAAGTTCATTACCAAAAGAAACTAGGTTTCTTTTGGTAACCAAAGAATGTACTTACCAAACGGTAACCGACCCCATCCTAAGGACGCCATGCCCGTTGCCCGTCGTAAAAGCAAAGTCGCCTCTACTCCGCCGGGCTGCCCGCTGCTGGCGTGCATGAGCCTGCTGGGCGGCGCTTGGACTCCAAATATTATCTGGTACTTGGCAGCTTCCCCGCGACGCTTCAGTGAGCTGGCGGAGGACATCGGCGGGATTTCGGCCAAGGTCCTGACCGCAAGATTGCGCCGCATGGAGCAAACCGGGATCGTCATCCGTCGTGTCCGGCCGACTTCGCCGCCAACCGTCGAGTACTCGCTCTCTGACTTAGGCCATGAGCTTCGGCCCGCGATCGAGGCGATCGTGAAGGTGGGCTTGAAACTCAGGCTTTAGCGGCCCGACTGCGCTTAAGGTCTTCACGAAGCTTCATCCAGATTGCGTAATAGGCCCAAGAAGGCGGCGCATCCGGCGGCTCCACATGGTCCGCGCGCAAGCTCAGATCACCCGTAGCAAGCAAAGTCCGTTGCACGATCGGATTCTGCCGGAGTTTTTCGGTCATCGCCTCGACGATCAAATGATAGTGATCGCCCTTCTCCGCGGTCCAGTACTCGTAACGCTTTCCTTCGAACGTCACCCAGTTGATTCCCAGCTCACGCATGTTGCGGAATCCGAGATCACCCGCCGCCCACGCCTCGTGGCTCGTCATCTGAGCGACTTGCGCGCGGGTATGCGGCCACGACAAACTAGGCGCAAGTGCGCGCGGATCAGTCGGCCCTTCGGGATAGAACATCATCTGCCAGAATCCTTCGAGGCTCGCGTAATGCACGCCACGAAAAACAAAAGGAGTAGGCGCGAAATTGGAGAGACAGCCCAGCTCATTGCGCTTGGAAAGGATCACTTCCCCGGGCCCAGCCGCATCAGGCAAGATTTCCCAGTCGGGCCTTCCTTCTTCCGAGTGCTTAGCCCACCAATGGGGGGGATAATTCGCAATCATCTAGACCGCTCCCCCAAGAATGCATCGATCTCCGAGCGGAGCGCTGCGGATGCCGAAGTGCCGGGGCGGGTGACGGAAATTGCAGCCGAAGCGGACGCTAAGCGAACTGCAGGCACCCAATCACCGCCAAATTCCAGCAGTCCTGCAGCAAGCGCACCGTTAAATGCATCCCCTGCGCCACTCGTATCGATGGCCTTCACGGAAAAGGCAGGGAAGAACCGGGACTCTCCGGTCTTTGGATGTACGTAGAATGCTCCACGCTCGCCCAATGTGACCAGGAGCGAGCGCGGACCTCCCAATGACAAACATGCGGCGCGAAGCTCTGGATCCGAAACAGTGAGACGACCGGCGAGGCGAGCCAGCTCGGTTTCGTTCGGAGTGAGGAAGTCGAGTTTGTGGAGCAAATCCTCAGGAAGATGATCCGGTGCCGGCGCAGGGTTGAGAATCACCAGGCATTCGGGATTCTTCCGACGTGCGAGTGTCACGGCATGCTCGATGACCTCGAGATTAGTCTCAAGCTGAAGCAGCAACACGCCGACATTCTCGAAAGATGATTCATGACGATCGAGAAACCCTGGACTCAATCGAGCATTCGCGCCGAGCGCGACGATGATACTGTTTCTTCCCTGAGAATCGACGACGATCGCCGCGGCTCCCGTCGCCACCCCGGGAACCCGCTCAAAGATTCCCGCAGCACCGATCTCCTGCAAACGTGCTTCAAACAGAGAACCGAAAGAATCCTCGCCGATCGCGGAAATAAAGGTCGTCTCCGCGCCCGCGAGCCGCGCACTCACCGCTTGATTAAATCCTTTGCCGCCCAGCCCTTGCTGAAAATGGCCCAGCACCGTCTCGCCCACGAGTGGAATTCGGTCGGAGTAGAACGTGAGGTCCACGACCGAGCTGCCGACGACGAGCACTTTTTTTTTCGTCCCGCTCACAGAAGGATCCCCGCGATGCAGGCGCTCGAGATCGTAGCTAGAGAACCTGCGATCATCGCCCGGAATCCCAAGCGAGCGATCAGCTCGCGTTGTTCCGGGAAGAGGCTGCCCAATCCGCCGATTTGCATCGCGACGGCCGAGAGATTACCAAAGCCGCAGAGAAAGTAAGTCGCCAGCATCGTCGAACGCGGCGAGAGACTCTCTTTCATCGCGCTCAAGTCGAGATAGGCCAGAAACTCGTTCAGGAAGATTTTCTTTCCGAGCAAAGTTCCAAGGGCACCTGTTTCAGCCCACGGCGCTCCCGTAAGGAAAACGACCGGTCGGAAAAGCCAACCGAGAATTCGCTCGACGCTCAAGGGCGCATCCGCCACTGAAGGTGCGTAGCCCAACACATGGTTGAGCATCGCTGTGAAGGCCACAAAAGCGATCAGGACCCCCGCCACGATTGCTGCGACCTTGAGACCGTCGAAAGCTCCGGAACAAGCGGCATCAAAGACGTTGAGCTTGCGGTTCTTCACGGCCACGTCCGTGCGCCCCAAGGTGAGCGGAACGCCCGTTTCCGGAATCAAGATTTTCGCGAAGACCAGCGATCCGACCGCCGACATGAGCTGGGCGGCGAGCAGATGTCCGCCGTCGATCCCCAAGCCCACGAATGCTGCCATGACGCCGCCCGCGATCGTCGCCATCCCGGCCGTGAGGAGCGCCATAATCTCTGAGCGAGTCATCGTCGGGACATATGGCTGAATCGTGAACGCCGCCTCGACCCCACCCACGAAGACGCGCGCACTCGCCGCCGTGGCTTCCGCGCCCGAGACACGCATCGTTTTTCCCATCACCCAAGAAAAGGCTCCGACCACCTTCTGCATCACGCCGAAATGGAATAGCACTGCCATGAGCGCTGAGAAGAAGATGATGGAAGGAAGCACGGCGAACGCGAAGAAGTGCTCGACGTACTTCTCGCCAAAAACCATCTGTGCTCCCGCGTTCGAGAAGCGCACGATCTGCAGGACCGCCTGGTTCGCGCCATCAAACACCCAACGCCCCGGCGTGGTCCAAAGCACGAGCACGCCGAGCGCAAACTGCAGCCCGATCCCCATCCCGATCATTCGGTAGTTGAGCGCTTTTCGATTTTCGCTCATTCCGTAGGCGATCCCCCAGAAGACGAACAAACCGAGCGCGCTAATGACGTGTTCCATTCGGAATAGGTAGGCTTTTGGCTATCTGGGAAGCAAGGGCTTTTTGCACCGCTCAGTAGCGGCCCTCTACGCTAAAGAAACGATCTGCTCAAAGACTTGCGGGTCGCCCACCAGCACAGGTTACCGACTCAAATCGATGCATTTCCAGGCCACAGAGATTGCGCGCCTCGGCCCCAGTGATCGCGCGGGTATGAACACGAGCAGGCCCGATCTCCATCTCCACTCCGGGGATAGGAGGCTGTGCGTAACTGTCAGCGGTAAAGTTTCGGCCAAAGTAGATAGGTACGCCGCCATACTCGTTACTCAAGTCCACGTAGGCTGCGGGCTCCGCTAGCGGAGTGTCAAAAGTGAGCGAAAAAAGCTCTACGCCGTCGACATAAACGCGCCGAATATTATCGGTATCCACTGAATAAACCAGGTGGTGCCAACTTCCATCGTCGATGCGTGCCTCTGACCCCGTTTGCGTTTTGCAGACGCTCTCTCGACACGTCTTAAGGAGCCCCGAATCCAGTGATAGAACTCGACCGGCTTGAGCATCGAAAAGGACTGTGCCGTTCATGCTGTCGTATTCGCTGGGATGGGAAATGAGTGAGCCACTCACCCCAGGAGTAGGGATCCTGATCCAGAGATCAAAAGCATAGCCAGTGCTCATGGCGGAGGCCGAGTAGAGCTCGCCGAGTTCGGTCAGCAGCACGGCCGCAGACCAGCCATCCACGATCAGGTGATGTGCGACGAACAGCAGATTGAAGTGCCGCTCGTCGCGACGCACCAGCGTGAAGCTTGCCAGCGGACCGTTCTCGACATCGAAACGCGTGCGCATGACGCGCTCGCAGATCTCGGCATAGCTGCGCTCGTCCGGCGCATCGACCTGCGGCACCTCGACGACGAGCCGCTCCTGGATGCACAGCCAGTTGCCGTCCGGGCTGAAGGCGGTGCGCAGCGATTCGTGGCGATCGACCAGCACCTGCAGGCCGTGGCGCAGGGCTTCGATGTCAACCGCGCCTTCCATGCGCAGGTCGAGGCCCTCGTTGTAGCCGATGTTGAGATCGGGATCGATCATGCAGGCGAGCCAGATCTCGCGCTGCGACTCGGTGATCGGCGCGAACGCCGCCAGCGGCGCGCCCGCGAAGGGATCGTGATCCATCAGCGCCTGCATTTGCGTGTTGTCGTTCATCACTGCATCCGTTCGATTTGGCGGTACTTGCCGGGCCGCTGCGGGTCGGGCACGAACCAGGCCGGGTTGCCGGCAGCGTCGCGGCCGATGCGCGCACCGCCGACCGGCGGCGTGTACCAGATGTCGCCGGATGGACGCCGCGCCTGGCCCATGACGGCCGGCTCGCCAACGGTGCCGAGCAGCTGGTCGCGCTGCATGCAGATGATGGCGTCGCGGTAGATGCCCAGCATGCGTTCGAGAATGGCGTCGTCGTGCGTCGTCGTCATCACCGCGAGCCGTCCGTCGTAGCTGTGCAGGCCACGCTCGCGCAGGTAGTAGTAGAACAATTCACCGAAGGCCTCGTCCTGGGTCCATTCGAAGCGGTAGAACGAGCTGAACTGCGCGATCCGCAGCGGCGCACGCAACTCGGCGATGAGCGCGCGGATGCGTTCGACGAACGCTTCGACCTTCGCATTCATGTCGCGCTGCACGTTCGGGTTCGCTTCGAGGTGCTTGAGCGTGGCCAGCACCGCGGC
>JBEIOW010000195.1:0-4909 GCA_040377385.1 Bacteriovoracaceae bacterium
TCAGGACGTTGGCGTCGATCAGCATCATGCGCGCGAGCAACACCTTGACCTTCTCGGTATCGCGCAGCTCGCGCATTTTCTTTTCGTGCAGCTCCGTTCCGATCCCCAGCCCCGCGAGCATCGAAGCGGCGTCACTGTCGGCTTCCCAGCCGCGAAGCTCGGCGAACTCGGCCTCTAGCTCCCCGGCACGCTCCCCATCGGCGTCCGTGAGTTCAGTCTTGGCGTAGAGGCGCTCACGCTCTTCCATCAGCTCGCGCAGCCTCGGCTGACCGAGAATCACGGTACGCAGGACTTCTTCTTCTTCGAACGAGAAATGATCCTGGCGCAAGAACGACAGCCGCTCGCCCGGCGTGATCGTGATCGTGCCCTGGTAGGAGTCGACCTCGCCCGAGAGCATCTTGAGGAACGTGGATTTGCCCGCGCCGTTGGCGCCAATGAGGCCGTAGCAGTTGCCGGGGACGAACTTGATGTTCACGTCCTGGAAGAGCTTGTGGCTGCCGTAACTCAGGCTCACGCCGCTGGTACTGATCATAGGAGGCGCAACATAAACGCACCGCGGCTTAAATGCGACCCCGAAGTGCACGCTGCGCTTAAACGCCCGTCTCCACCGGAACGGAAGGCGATCCGTTCTTCAGAATTTCTTCAAAAAGCTCAGGAAGCCGGCGCGGGGCAAATTCCCTATCGGTTTCCTTGAGTTCAGCCGCACTCCACCAACGCATTCCTTTCAGATCACGAAGCTCCGCCTCAGTGAGCTGCTGCGGCTCGGGGAGAAAACTCGTCGCGACCCGGACGAGATAGAACGCCTCCCGGCCTTCAATCCACTCCCCAT
Source organism: Bacteriovoracaceae bacterium (assembly GCA_040377385.1). Classification (GTDB taxonomy): domain Bacteria; phylum Bdellovibrionota; class UBA1018; order UBA1018; family UBA1018; genus JBEIOW01. Next base: position 830 of record JBEIOW010000195.1, read on the forward strand.
TCCATTCGTGAAAATGCACCCGATTCCAAACGAGGGGCCCGATCGGCGCTTTCTCCAGGCCGAGTTCCTCAAAGAGTTCGCGCCTCAATGCCGAAACATCGTCTTCACCCGCTTCGGGTCCGCCCCCTGGCGTAATCCAGCCGTTCCAACCCCCGGGTGTGGGGTTTTGAATCTGGAGGAGCAGGAGTTCGGAGGCGTCCGAGACGAGGACCGCGCGAACCGATCGGCGCACGCGCGCGGTGACGCCTGGAGGGAGCGCATTCTGGGAGGGCACGGGCCGCGGATTCATTCCTTGAATCATCGCTCCGCTTTGCTCTCTCGGCCAGGGTGATTACACTCTTCGGATGACCCAATTTCGCGACCTAAGCGTCCTCGCCCTGATGTCTCTCTTTGCGTTCCACGCGAGCGGCTGCGCGCACACCGGAGGCTCGAGCCACACCCCCAAAGGGCCGGTGATGGCCGCCAACTCGGATCTTCCCCGCCGGGCCGAACAAGAAGCCACGGGACAAAAACTCATCGTCTCCACTCAAGGCGCGGCGGCGACCCAGGCCGCACTCGAGATCGCACGCCAGGGGGGCAACCTCATCGATAGCGCGATCGCGGCATCGCTCGCGATTTCCGTCGAGCGCCCCCACTCCACCGGCCTCGGTGGCGGGGGCTTTCTGCTTTTCCATGAAGCCAGTTCTGGCAAAACCTACGCCGTGGACTTTCGCGAGCGCGCGCCACTCCGGGCGCGCGAGAAGATGTTTCTCGACGAAAAAGGCGACGTCATCCCGAAACGATCTCTGACCGGAATTCACGCGGTCGGAACGCCGGGCCTCGTCGCGGGCTTGGGTGAGATCCATCGTCGTTTCGGAAAACTCCCCTGGAAGACTTTGTTTGAACCGGCGATTCGTTTGGCGGAGGAAGGACTCCTCGTCTACCCGTCGCTCGCCAAGGCGCTGGAAGAAGAGAAAGAGGTGCTGGCGAGCTTCCCTTCGAGTCGCACGATCTTTCTGAAATCCTCGGGCGAGCCCTACCGCGAAGGAGAGCGCCTCGTGCAGAAGGACCTCGCCAAAACCCTCCGTGCTCTGGCGCGCGATGGCGCCCGCTCATTCTACCGCGGTCCGCTTGCGCGCTCGATCGCACGTGAATCGAAAAGCCGCGGCGGCGAGCTGAGCCTCGAGGATTTGCGCCGTTATCGCGTGCATTGGCGCGCGCCGATTCGCGGCAGCTACCGTGGCCACGAGGTGGTCTCGATGCCTCCTCCGAGTTCAGGCGGGGTTCACTTGATTGAGATTCTCAATCTCGTTGAGCCTTGGGAGCTCCGGACGTTCGGCGCGAATTCGGCCGAGGGGACGCATCGCTTGGCTTTTGCTTTTCAGCAGGCGTGTGCGGATCGGGCGCGCTACCTCGGCGATCCCGACTTCGTGAAAGTTCCCGCAGAGGTGCTCGCGTCCAAATCCTACGCGGATCGGCCGCGGACGCGCTTTCAGTCCGATCGCGCGCGCAAAGCCGACGAAGTCTCCCCGGGCGAGATCCCGGGCTACGAATCGACCGAGACCACTCACCTCTCACTGATGGACGACGCGGGCAACGCCGTCGCTACCACGCAAACGATCAACGGCTACTTTGGGTCAGGGCTCGTGGCGGACGGAACTGGCATCGTCCTCAACAACGAGATGGATGACTTCGCCGCGAAACCGGGAGCCGCCAACCTCTTTGGCGCGCTCGGCGGGAAGGCCAATGCGGTCGAACCGCTGAAGACGCCGCTCTCCAGCATGTCGCCAACGCTCGTTTTCAGGAATGGTCAGCCGATTCTATCGGTGGGTGCTCCGGGCGGGACTCGCATCATCACCTGTGTTGCGCAAACGGTGCTGAACCGAATTGAAATGGGCATGTCACTCTACGACGCTGTGGCGAGCGTTCGTATCCACCACCAATGGAAGCCCGATGTGCTCAAGATCGACGAGCCCGGATTGGGCGCGCAAACGGAGGCTCGCCTGCGAGGATTCGGCTATACGCTCGAGAAAAAGCGAGACGCCGTCCCATGCCGGGTAATGGCGACCGCACGCGAGGACGCTCGCCTCATCGGCGTATCTGACCCTCGTGACGCGGGCACGGCTGCAGGCCGGTAACCTGCGGGACTCGCTTCTGAGATCGACTTGAGATGCGACTCAAAACCTTGCCCCCGGGTTCGACCGGAGTCACCGTACCCGCGACATCGATCCGAAAACTACGAAAAACCCGCTATTCGCGGAACTCCGCTAAATCGGACGAAATAATTTTGCAATCGATTCGAAACTCATCGTGTTCTTCGCTGTCGGTCAGATCGGGAACGTAGATGACCGATCCGTGGAACTCTTTCTTCTTTCCGGCATTCTTCGGAATCTTTATTTTGAAGGTATTTTTGCTATCCACCACGTAAACAAACCTAAAGAAATTAGGGGTCGTTTTAGTGGTAATGAGTTCATCCGTTTCTGCACTATAGTAAGCCGGCCAACTCGGCAGCTGCGGACCAGGCAGGTAAGCTTTGATTGAAAAATTTCGAAGATGGTTCGCACTCAACCAATCTGCCTCGATCCTCCACTGACCCCTCACCCACGGAATGGTCAGCTGCTCGGAGCCTGATTCGCAGATCAAGCGTTCACCCGCCAATGCCTGTCCCGACCCCAGAAGCGTCGTCAAGGTCACGGCCAATAGGACCCACACAGAGGAACCGGATTCAGGAAACAAACGAGTGCGTTTCATGGGGCTTTCTCCTTGTTGTGTCTCCGACCGCTGACTTCTTGAGTGGAGTGGCGGCGGAGGAATCACGAGCGTACGCCCCCCTTTATATCGCAATCGATAACGCCTCGCGTTGTCTGTTTGTCGCAGCTTTCGCTATTCGTTCACTCGGAGAGAACACGTCGGCTGACCAACGGCCGAGCGGAGCATCGGATGATCCGCGCGGGTGGTGCCGAACGCGGGTGGTGCCGAAATAGATCTATGCACTCAGTTCCGGAGCTCAATCGGCTTGTAGATCCGACTGAGTTCCTTCAGATAGCCTTTGAATCCCGGCAAAGCGTTGCGGAAAAAGATCGAGTCCGGGCGACGGGCACTCAACCACTGTCCACCCGTGATTCTTCCGTCCGCGGACAGAAAGAGTCGATAGCGATAGCCCAGTTCCTTCGTCACGTTCTTTCCACTGGGTTGTCGCGGCTCCCACGAAGGCGGCGTGCCGGGGCTCTTGTCCGCCGAGACATCCCGGATATCGGTCGCCGTCGTCAGAACCGTCTCGACGTCGACGTGAGATTCTTTACGCTCGAGCACTCGCGAGCGGTAGCCAAACGCAGGTTGGTAGTACTTTCGCTCATCGGGCCGGACGTCCACGACAAAGCCCTTACCCAGCCGCCCGATGAAGTTGGCGGCGAGAATGTGAAAGGTCGCGGGACTAGGATCATCGCAGCTGCCAGGGCCGTCTCCGCAACTCAGGCCAAACTCACGGATATTCTTGTTCCTAAATTCGATCGCTTGTTCGAAGGACTCGCCCAGATCAAAGCCTTCCGAGATCCCCAGCTCACCCGCGATTTGGCCAGTATGGTGATAGAGCCCGAGGAGTGCCTTCACGTCCGAAGATCCGAACGGAACCGCAATTCCGCTCGGTCCGATCAGGGTCACGGCCTCGGGCTCCCGGTACTGAAGCGCCGAAGTCGACCAGCTTTCACAGATCCCGGCCCACCAAGCGCTGAGATCCTCGCCTTGGAGGTCGGCGAGCTTCTCGGATTCCATTCGCAGAAGAGGAAAATCGAAGCGACCGACAAAGACGTCGTACTTCTCAGCGGGAGAAAGCTGCTTGAGCTTTTCCGCCGGCATCGCCCGAACCGCTCGCTCCGTTAGGCGGGCATAGCTTCCGAGCTTAGGCTGGCCGGGGGCATTCCATCTCCACGCGGTCCCGCCGTTGACGTCCGGCCAATTGGTGTCCGCCCAGGGCTGCCTTGGTTGCGCGAGCATGCCTTGCGATGGAAGCTGATCCCACCGAGTCTCAAGGCGGTGCTGTTGAACGAAAGACGACAACAGCCTGGCCTCGTCGGACTCAGACGCGTGAACGTCTGCCGAAAA
>JBEIOW010000543.1:0-1959 GCA_040377385.1 Bacteriovoracaceae bacterium
CGATGGCTCCAGGATTCATCTTTCCCCCCGGAGTTCATGGCCTCACTGGCCATTGGGTAGCGGATCAGTCGAAACTTGTCGTCGAGTCCACTCGCGGAGAAAGCTGGACTCTCCCCTGCCCCCTCCCCGGAAAACACAACGCACTGAACCTACTCGCTTGCGTCGGCGCTGCCATCACGCTCGGACTCAGCGAAGAGGAAGTTCGTGCCGGGCTTCAGAGTTTTCAAACCGCCTTTGGTCGCACGGAGATCCGCAAGCACGCCGCGAGCGGCGCCCGTTTTCTCTGTGACTACTACAACGCCTCGCCCGCATCGATGGCCGCCGCGCTCACGCTCCTCTCTGAGCAATCGGGGGCAGGACGACGGATCGCCTGTCTCGGAGATATGCTCGAGCTCGGCGCCGGTGAAGAGAGCCTTCACCGCAGTCTCGCCGCTTCGGTCAAAGCATCGGGAGCGGCCCAGGTCCTGCTCTATGGAGAACGGATGAAGTGGCTTGCCGATGAGCTGCGGAAAAAATCTTTCCCCGGCACGATCGCCCACTTCGAGTCGCATGCAGAGCTTACGAAAACACTTCGCTCCACGCTGCAACCGACGGACGTGGTCCTGCTCAAGGGATCGCGAAGCATGCGCATGGAAGAGGTCTGGAAGCTTCTCGAGGCTCTGCCGTGACCCGGATTACTCGTTCAGTCGAAGAGGCCGTTGAAGTCCTCCGACAAGGGGACCCCGTTGCGATTCCCACGGAGACCGTCTACGGGCTCGCCGCGAATGCCTTCGACGAGCGTGCGATCGCAAAGGTTTTCGCGGCCAAAGAGCGGCCAAGCTTTGATCCTCTCATCGTTCATCTCGCAATCGACTCGGACGCCTGGCAGGACGGCTCGCTCACGGACCTGAGCCGCTTCACCGCGCTCGCGCGCCAGCGCCTCGAAGCCCTTGCTCAAGCGTTTTGGCCCGGACCACTGACCATCGTGCTCCCAAAAACCGCACGTGTGCCCGACCTGGTCACGAGCGGCCTTCCTCGCGTAGCGCTTCGCAAGCCCGCTCATCCGGTCGCGCAACGTGTGCTTGCGCTTACGGGCTTTCCCCTGGCCGCGCCCAGCGCCAACCGATTCGGCCGGATCAGCCCGACGGAATCCTCCCACGTCATGGCGGAACTCGAAGGCCGCATTCCTCTCATCCTCGATGGCGGCCCGTGCTCGGTCGGAGTCGAATCGACGGTGATCGCGATCGCGGAAGACGGAAGGATTTCCATTCTCCGTCCCGGTGGACTGGCGCCAGAAAAAATAACGGATCTGCTTGGATGCAAACTCGAACCCGCTGCGCAGGCCAAAGACCTCAGCGCCTCTCCGGGCACCCTTGAGTCGCACTACGCACCCACTAAGCCTTTGTTGCTGCTGGATTCGGAGTCCGCTGCGAAACCCGATCTCCGCAGCAAACGGGCAGGCCTCCTGACGCTCGCTCCCGCAAGTCGCGAATGGATCGCCAGCTGGGGACCGAATGCGCCCACGGCTTGGACATTCCATCCCCTTTCCTCGAACGGTGATCCGCACGAAGCGGCCCGCGAGCTTTTTCGCGGATTGCGCGAGCTCGACGCAAGCGATTGCGACGTGATGGTCAGCGTCCTTCCGACGACACCTTGGACAGGCCTGATTCACGCGATCGCCGATCGCTTGCAGCGAGCCTCGAAACGGTACTGAGCGTGCGCCAGCGAAGCACGAGCGAGATCGCTACCGCCGCAAGCCCAAGCGACAGACCGATCCAGAGCCCGCTCAGCCCACGCCCATCCGAAAAACAAAGCCAGTAGCCGATCGGTAGCCCCAAGCCCCAATGACCGGCGAGATTGGCGAATGCCGCACTCCTCGTATCGCCCGCGCCTCGAAGCGCCCCTGCGGCCACGACCTGAGCCCCGTCGGAAAACTGAAAGAGCGCCGCTAGCAATAGAACGCTCATGCCCGCCGCGATA
>JBEIOW010000191.1:0-4971 GCA_040377385.1 Bacteriovoracaceae bacterium
CCTACTATCTGCGCTCCCGCGCGAAGACGTCGATCAAGAAGACAACGGTCACCGAAAAGGGCGCCGGCGCAACGAGCGCTGGACCCGCCGTACCGGTGACGGCAAGCGCGACGGCTGCCGTAGTCGCGGCCGCCGAAGCCGCTCCGGAAGCAAAAAAGACGTACACGGCCGAAGAAGCCATCGTCTGCTCTTTGGAGAATCCAGAAGCCTGCGAAGCCTGTCAGTAAACTTTCCTTTCAAGGAAGAATCAGGAAAAGGACCCGCATTATGATTTTGAATACCGAACTCGACCTCACGTTGCGCCCGATGAAGTACCCGCAGTTCTTCCAGCTGTACCGCGACAGCTTAAAGAACATCTGGACGACTGACGAGATCGACTTCTCGATCGATTACGAACATCTGCGCGACAAGATCCCGGAGCGGGAAGCGCATATGATCCGTCGGATCGTGGCGTTCTTCGCCACGGCCGACAACCTGGTCGCGCACAACCTCGTGCTGAACTTCTACAAGCACGTCAACTCGCCCGAATATCGCATGTTCCTCGGCAAGCAGCTCTTCGACGAAATGCTGCACGTCGAGACCTACCTGCTCCTGGTGGACAACTACATTCCTGATCTCGAAGAGCGCAAAGAAGCGTTCGACGCCTACAAGACGATCCCTTCCGTGAAGAAGAAGGCCGACTTCTGCTTCAAGTACATGGACTCGATCGATACGCTCGACAAGCTCGACGACGAAGGGAAGCAAAAGCAATTCCTCCGGAACCTGATCTGCTTTGCCGCCTGCGTGGAAGGTCTCTTCTTCTTTGGCGCTTTCGCGTACGTGTACTACCTGCGGAGCAAGGGGCTCTTGCCAGGACTCGCAACGGCGACCAACTGGGTCTTCCGCGACGAGAGCATGCATATTGAAGGCGCGATGGAAGTCGTGAAGGTCATCCGCACGGAGTACCCGCACTTCTTCGACGAATCGCTCACCCACGACGTTTACGCCATGATTGATGAAGCGATCCAGGTTGAGCTCGAGTTCTGTGACGACGCGCTCTCTCAAGGAGTGAGCGGTCTTTCTCATAACCTGATGAAGGAATACCTCGAGTACTGCGCCGATCAACGCCTCGTCCAACTGGGCTTCGCGAAGAAGTTCAATTCGAAGAACCCCTTCTCGTTCATGGTTCTGCAGGACGTGCAGCCCCTCACCAACTTTTTCGAGAAGCGCGTGACGGAGTACCAGAAGGGCCTCTCCCATAAGAAGGAAGAGATCGTTTTCGACGAAGCCTTCTAAGCTGAAAGAAGCAGTCTTTAAGTGGGGCGGAGGGCGCAAGCCTTCCGCCCTTTTTCATGGGGAAAACAATGTTTGACACAACTAGTCATACCGGGATATGCGGTGCCCTATCTTTAACCTAGGAGTGCTTTATGTCCCGCTGGTCCCCCGCCGTTCTCGTCGCCCTCACCCTGTCCCTCATTGCGCCTGCCGCGTTCGGCGATGAAGCCGCCTACGACGCTGCCGTCGAAAAAGCTGAGCAAACGCTCGACGCTTTCGGCGAGGACGCCCTTCGCGAAGAATTCGAACAGATGCCCGACGACGTGGAACCCGTCGAGAAAGGGATCGTCGACGGCATCCTTCCTGCCGACAGCGACGTGATCAGCGTCATCCTGCTCGTCGAGAAGAGCAAACAAACGATGAAGATCAAGATCAACGGCAACATCGTTGACTCTTGGAAGGTCTCGACCGGAAAAATCGGTCACCGCACCCCAAATTACACCAACCGTCCGGTACTCAAGATGGTGCCCGACTACTGGTCCCGCAAATACAACTCGCCGATGCCTTATTCGATCTTCATCACGCCTGCGATCGCGATTCATGCGACGACGCAGGACCAGTATCCACTTCTCGGAAGCATCGCTTCGCACGGCTGCGTTCGGCAGCGCCTGGATCAAGCCAAGGCTCTGTATGCCTTCGTGAAAAAACACCGCGCCAAGACCCGCATCTGGGTGGTTCAGTAAGCGTTTAGACGCTGCTCACGCCGCAGCGCGAATCTCAGTCCACAGTTTAAAAGCCGTCTCCTTTCGAGGAGACGGCTTTTTTCGTTCGAACGGTTCACGGGGGGTTGTGCAGTCGCTCCAGAGGCGATTCTCTATCGGGCGGTGGGGGATCTCATGCAGAGATTGGTGCGAGCGTATTCGGTGGTCTGTGGGGTTTTTTGGTTTTCCGCGTTCTTGGCCCTCGCGCCAGCCTTCGGTGCAGAGCCGAACTGGAGCCGCGGAAAACCCACTCCGGTCGACGGCTGGCAGAATCCTTACGGGCTTACCGCCTCCGACCTCGAAGCCAGCATCCGTCGCGGTCGTCACTGGGCGCTCCAATACCCCGTAGACAACACGGCAACCCTGGTTCCGGTCCAACCCTTCAAAAACTTCCTCGAGCTGCCCGAGCAGAATCCTTTTCGCGAATTCATCCGGCGAATTCTGAAAGCCGGCACCGGCTTTCGTACTCTCAATGAAGTGCTGGATTGGGTGGGAATGAATCCTTTCCCGACGCCGGAGGACTCCGCCTACACGCTGATTCCTGAACCTTTCGAAGGCGCACGTGAGACGCGGATGGGTTTCAGCGTGATTGAGAGAGACGGAGCTAAGGGCTTTACGGTTTCCTGCGCAGCCTGCCACTCGGCCAACCTTTTCGGCCACACGGTTCTCGGACTACAAAATCGATTCCCTCGCGTAAACGCTTTCTTCAGTCGCGGCAAGGAGCTCACGGAGAAGGTTCCGCCTTGGATGTTCGGCCAAGCCACCCGAGCCACGCCAGCTGAACTCAAGCTCTACGAACAGCAAAAAAAGAACATTCGCTGGATGAACACACGTATTCCCGCGACCCTGGGGCTGGACACCTCGCTACCCCAGGTCGCGCTCTCACTGGCTCTGCGTGAACCGGATGCTCACGCATCTCGTACTGAACGCAGCGCGAGATCTCCGCGCCGCGACCGGCTCGAAACGGAACCCTCCGATTCGAAGCCCGGCACCTGGTGGAACGTACGTTTCAAGAATCGATGGCTCCTGGATGGTTCCGTAGTTTCCGGGAATCCGATTCTGACCAATCTCCTCTGGAACGAAATCGGCCACGGAAGTGACCTCCACGATGTCGGCGCCTGGCTCGATCGCCATCCGGAAATCGTTCGTGACTTGGTGAACCTAGTCTTTCACTCCGAGCCGCCGCGCTACACCGACTTCTTTCCGGTGACGAATATCCGCATCGAATCCGCCCGACGCGGAGAAAAGCTCTTTGTCCAAAACTGCGCCTCATGCCACGGCACGTATGAAAAAGCTTGGTCGACCGCAGAAGCGCCAAGTCTAAGCCAGGAAGAGATGATTAAAACCACCCGCGTTCTCTACCCCGAGCAAACTCCCGTTGTGAATGTTGGTACAGACGCTTACCGGTTCCGGGGCATGACTTCACTCGAGGAACCTCTCAACCGACTCGAGCTTTCCCAACGTCACGGCATCGTTGTCGAGACGCAAGCGGGCTACGTCCCCCCTCCCCTGCTGGGGATCTGGTCGCGCTGGCCGTACTTCCACAACAATTCGGCGCCGAGCCTATGTGACGTGCTAACCGCAAGTTCCCAGCGCCCGCGTGAGTACTGGGCAGGAGCACCCGTCGACCGCGAGCGCGATTTCGATGATGAGTGTAATGGCTATCCGCGTGGAGCCCGCGTACCGGCCGAGTGGAAGAAAGACCCGGAGCTGAAGTTCGATACGCGCAAGAAGGGTCTCTCCAACGCTGGCCACGACGAGGGAATTTTCCTGCGCAATGGACAGGAGATCCTAAGCTCTCAGGACAAGCGTGACTTGATTCAATTCCTCAAGACCCTTTGATGGAGCCGGCGATCACGAGCTGCTCGCGAATGACTTGCAGGAAAAAATCATCTCCTTGAAAACTTGTCATTCGCCCCAGGAGATGCGGCGCACGCCCTCCACCTAGAGTGCGGTAGAGATAGAACGTGGGGATGCCGTGCAGTCCGAAGCGCTCGGCAAGCCCGTCAATCGCGTAGACATTAGCTTTGAGGAAACGCACGGCGAGGCCTTCCAACTTTTTGCGGAGTCCCGGCAAGTGCGCGGCGAAGATCTCACAGTTCGGACACTGGTGTCCCCAGAGGTAGACGACCGTCAAACCCTCATAGGCCGTGGACAGCGCTCGGTCCAGGTCGACCTCGGTCTCCAGGGATTCAAGCAAAACTGATCCTTCGTCCATCATCGCGTTCGCCTTTACTCAGGATTCACCCGGAAGACGTGCACGGCGAGCGGCCAGCGGACTGGTTTCATCCCTTGCCCCCAAACCTTCCGAAGTCGTGCGGCAAGCTCAGGCATCGGATCATTGCCCATCTTCGACCGATAGGTCTGAAGCGCCGACCATGTTCCAAGGTAACCGATCAAATCATCCACTGACCACTCCGCGGTCATCTCAAACGATCCAACCGGAAGTCGTGTGAAAGGAAAATCCACCGAGGCATATCCCTCTTCGACCCACTTACGCTCCGGCTCCCAATAACCTGAGAGTGTGCCTCGGTAAAAATCCAGTACCACCGAATCAACTTCGGGTGTGATGCGATGAAGTTCGTAGGTCCAGATGGCCAGAATCGAGTTCTGGCTCGCAACGCGACGAACCTCCTCAAAGAATTTTTCAAAATCAAACCAATGAAAGGCTTGAGCCACGGTGATCAGATCAATGCTGCGATCGGTGAGATCCGATTTTTCGGCACTGGCCTGCCGATACAGCACCTGAGGATGCGCTTGCGCTTTCTGAAGCTGCGCTTCGCTGGGGTCAGTTGCGATCACCTGCTTGAAGAACCCGGCCAGCGCTATCGCCGCTTGTCCATTGCCTGTTCCACAATCCCAGGCCAGCCGGTGCGAAGAACTGAGTCGAGCCAGCTCGGCATAGAGCGCGGCGGGATACACTGGCCTAAACCGCGCGTACTGACCGGCCTGCTGA
>JBEIOW010000413.1:0-2777 GCA_040377385.1 Bacteriovoracaceae bacterium
ATTCGGCGAACGGATCCGGTAGCGCCTGGGTTTCTTTCAGTACGCTCGAGATCAGGCGTCGTCCACCGTCGGGAAACGGCCATGGGCGTCCGCCGATCGCCATTGCCAGAATCAGGGTGAGGCTGAGCCAGAGAAATCCCTCGCGCATGGCCCGGCCTAGCCTCCTGGACCGAGTTCAGAGAAGGCGAGCCCCGCTTCAAGCGCAAGCCCGAGTCCAAGCAAGCCAAGGATCGCGGGAGCCAGGCAAAGAAACAGCGGCTGCAGTGAACGGGAAGCGAGGAGCTCGAGCTCCCGTTCGCGCTGAGCTTCGATTTCTTTGCGCATTTCATCGGCCAGGATTTCGATGCGTTCCCCGCAGGGTCGCCCCTCGAAAAGACTCGCGCGAATCGCCTCGTGAACCGCAAGCGACGTTCGGGAGAGGATTTCCGGGATCGGTTGCGCCTGCGAGCCGGGTCGTGAGAGCGGGCCCCAGAGAGCGCGCAGTCGTGAGCCGGCTTCGCCCAGCGATTCCAGCATGCGCTTCCAAGCCAGATCCGGGGGTGTTCCCCCGCGCAGAAGTGCGAGGAAGTGCTCCAGCCCAAGGGCTGCGCGCGCGGGAAGGCCATGCTCGGGCTCCGGTAGCCCGTAGCGAGCGGCCGCGGTGGCCAAGGCCTCGATCCAAAGCGCGGCGAAGAGCCCAAGGGTAGTCGCGATCGCCACCGCGCCCCACCAGAGTCGCGAGTTTTCGGCGGGTCCGGCGAGGAGTTGCGGCAGCAAAATACCCAGCAGAGGGAGGAGGGCTAAGCAGAATAGGGATTGGAACTTCGCCTGCGCGGTCTTGAGCCGGGCCTTGCGTCTTCCTTCAAGCTGATCGCGAATCAGCGTGGAGAGACGCCGGAGCGTGGGAAGTACCGGCATTCCCGACGCGCGCATTCGAGCCAAAAGTTCGGGTAGAATTTCCTGCCAAGGAGAGAGGCCTCGGAAGGGTTCTTGCCAGTCGCTTTCGCCGGGGAGTGAGCCGCACTCCAGCTGAACTCGCAATCGCTCCGTCCCTTCGAACAGGGCTTGGAGCGCGCGAATCTCCGGGTCCCGGCGCAGAAGACGGGAGACCGGACTTCGCGCCCCTTGGATGAGGTCACGAAAGGCGAGGAGCGCAAAGACGGCCGCGGAGAACCAAAGGAGCATGCGAAGGCGGGAGCAATTCGCGGGCCACGTGGTTTGCATTTCGCGCCCGATCGTGAGAGCCGTAGCTCACTTCCGAGAGAACCGATGGCGCCAAAAAAGAAAACTGCGAAGAAGATTGCGAAGAAGAAACAAAAGCCTGAGCCGGCGTTAGCCGCTGAAATGGCGCGCATCGAGGCCGAGGTCCTGAAATTCCGTCTCTACGAGGCGACGGTCCAGAGCCCACGCTGGCAGGTGGACTATCTACCGCAGTTCCATGAGTGGCTGACTGGGCGTGCGCCGCTTACGATGCGTGAGGATTTCTGCGGCACGGGCCGGATCTCCTGCGAGTGGGTGAAGAAGTCACCGAAGCACCGCGCGGTCGGATTGGATTTGGATCCGGAGACGCTCGCCTACGCCGATACCTTTAATCGCTCACGAGTGGGCGCGGCGGAGAATAAGCGCCTCTCCTTCCTGCTACAGGACGTGCTGGTTCCGACGCGCGAGAAGTTCGATACGGTCGGCGCCTATAACTTCTCGTTCTTCATTTTTCATGAACGGCAGATGATGCTGAAGTATGTGCGCGCTGTCCTGAAGTCCCTGAAGTCCAAGGGGACGTTCTTCCTCGAGCTCGCCGGCGGCGAAGGGTTCCTCGACCGGATGACGGAAGACAAGGTCGTGCGTGTCCCGGGCATCGGCAAGATCAAACAGGTCTGGGAGCAGCACGACTTTGATCCGATCTCGTGCGTCTCGGACTATTCGATTCATTTCCGCCTGCCGAATGGCACCTGGATGAACGACGCCTTCACTTACCACTGGCGCATCTGGGGGATTCGCGAACTGCGCGACATTCTTCACGAAGCCGGATTCAAGAAGACGGTCGTGCTCTGGGAAACGGCCAACCGCAAGGGTAACGGCACGGGCGAGTACCTGCCGAGCGAGACCGGCGACCACGCGCACGCGTGGGTGGCTTACGTCGTTGGCGTGAAGTGACCGAAACCGCGAACTAAGATTTCCAGTAAGTCTCGGCCGGCACTTCGCCGCCTACCGTAAGTTCGGGGATTCGCAGCGTCGGCTGCGCGTCCGTCACGGGCGCGCCCTGGCCGTCTTTGCCGCAGGTGCCGGTCGCAAACCCGAGGTCGTTGCCGACGCGGTCCACGATCTTCATGATGTGCGGGCCGTTGCCCACGAGAGTGGCGCCGCGAATGGGCGCGCCGAGCTTGCCTTCCTGGATCAGGTAGCCTTCGGTCACGGAGAAGACGAAGTCGCCGGTCACGGTGTTGACCTGTCCGCCGCCCATGGATTTCACGAAGATCCCTTGTTTGGTCTCGGAGAGAATTTCCTTAGGGTCGTGCTTGCCGGGAGCGATGTACGTGTTGGTCATGCGCACGATCGGCTTGTGGCGGAACGTCTCGCGCCGTCCGTTGCCGGTGGCCATGAGGTCAAACTTCATCGCCGAGAGGCGATCGACGAGGTAGCCCTTGAGGATCCCGTTCTCGATCAGGACGTTTTTCTTCGACGGCGTGCCTTCGTCGTCAAAGCGGTAGCTGCCGCGGCGGCCGGACATCGTCCCGTCGTCCACGACGGTGATGAGCGGGGAGGCGACCTGCTGGCCGATTTGATTTTGGTAAACGCTG
>JBEIOW010000212.1:0-4754 GCA_040377385.1 Bacteriovoracaceae bacterium
GGATCGCCTATGTTCTGAAAAATTTCGGACAGGTGCCCTGGGCCGTAGCGATCGGCATGTTCTGCATTTACGCCCCATTCGCGCAGCTACAATTCTCGACGTTTGCGATGCTCGGGCGCGCCGTCATGCGCTGGGAACTCTCGCACGAGACCTCTCCTGGCCGCCTCCTTCTCTCCGTCGCAGGCCTTGCCCTGTCGTATACGGGAATTGACTGGCTCTTGCCGAAGCTCTTTCAAGACAGCTTTGGTCACGCGCTTTTTCAGAATGAGTCCCTCCGGCAACTTGCAGCCGAGGGTGGAGTTTGGCTTCTGACCTCACTCATTTTGTTCGTGAACCTTCTTGTTTTCGTCGTCTACCGCCGACTGCGCATGCGCCGGGAGATGAGCTTCTGGCCAGAGATGCGGCTTTTGGCGCCAACCCTGCTGGTTGCTGCGGCTGTATTGACTGGGGGATACCTCGTCGGGAATCGCGAGCTCATTCGGGTTCGCCAGCTGCTTTCCGGATCGGAGGGCACTGTCCCGACGCTGCTGGCCGGCATCGTGCAGGCGAACATCGGCGATATCGAAAAACTCGCAGCCGAGACCGGCCTCCGCGGCGCTTCGCGGCGCGTGCTGGATCTGCATTTCGAAATGAGCCAGCGCCTGCTCGGACTCGTACCCAAGCCCCACTTCATCGTTTGGCCAGAAACGTCCTACCCTTCCACATTCCGCACTCCGGAAACCCCGGATGAGGAATCACGCGACAAGCAACTGGAAGCGGAGGTGCGCCGCTGGGATGTGCCGCTCTTCTTTGGGGGTTACGACCAGGACCGATTCCAACGCAAGGACTACAACGCCTTCTTCTTTCTGCTTCCGCGAGCCCGCGAAAATTTCGTCAAGCAGGACGCCAACTCCATGGTGGATCTCGAGGTCTACCGGAAGAACATTCTGCTTCTCTTTGGTGAGTACATCCCGGGAGCGGACCAGTTTGACTGGATTCGAAAGACCTTTCCGCAGGTGGGGAACTTCGGAAGAGGCGGCGGGCCGCGCGCGCTCGAGGTCCCCATCCATCACCCCGAGCGGCCGCTCCTCAAGCTCAGCCCCCTCATCTGTTACGAGGTGCTGTTCCCAAGCTACACGTTGCCGGCCGTGCGAGACGGGGCGGAGATCCTCCTCAACGTCACCAACGACTCCTGGTTTGGCCCAACCGCTGAACCTGAGCTTCACCTCGCGCTTGCGACCTTCCGCGCGATCGAAACCCGACGACCGCTCGTACGCTCGACCAACACCGGGATCTCGGCCGTCGTTCAGCCGGATGGCCGTATTTCCGAGCGAGGCGGACTCTTCCGCGAGGAGATTCTGAACTTCCAGGTCCCGCTCGTCGGGAAGCAGTTTGGCCCGCGCTCGACGCGGATTCTCGCCTGGGGAGATTGGTTTGGGCCGGTGGCACTGGTGCTGGGGCTTGCCTTCCTCGGGTTGCTCGCGCGCAGCCTGCGCGGCCGAGTGTCGCTAAGTTAGCGAACACCTGTCACATCTCTGAACACCCCGGTTAAAAAAGACACACTCGCAATGAGCTGTTTTTAGGCCGCTTTTTTGCGATCCGTTCCGGCACGCGGGTTGCTCTCTTATCCAGCAAGGACCTGGGGAGGACCGAGATCGTGAAAAATAGAAACGCAAAATTTCTGACTCTCATCGCCGCCTCGATCGCCAGCGCCACGGTGTTCACGGGCTGCATCGGTAACGACGCTCGAACCTCAAGCCAACGTCAATCTCAGCTGCGGCACATCACGGAAGCCGGCGGAGGCTCCGGCGGCGGCCTACAAAACGAATTCCGCTGCAGTGGCGTCGCCAACGTTCTCCCGCACTATGACTATCGCCTGAACGGCACGATGGAATTCGAAGCTTGCGCCCACCAGGGTGTGAACTCGAAAGTCCTCATTCTCGCCGAAGCCTTACCTGACCGTGAAATCTGCGTTCTTCCGGCGCAATACCTCAGCGACGAGCGCGTGATGGTGAAGCCAGGCGCTGACCTTCTTCCGATCTACCAGTGCGGAACTCCGCGCGAGATCGGCCTGATGTTGGACTTTCCGGCCGTGAACTACAACGCGGTCATCGTAGTGGAGAGAGCGGACCTCGCCGCCATTCGCTCGTGTATGGGCTCAGGTTACGCCGCCGGCTGCCCTCAGCATTGGTCTTGGGGCCGGTTCCGCCAGTAATCGCTTCAGTGAACCAGACGGCTTGGGCTCATGCCTTCGTTCACCCCAAGCTCCGGGCTTCCGCGCCGGAACTCCTCGACGATGTCGGCGTCCCGCGTAGGAAAGGCCTCGAGAATCTCGATCTCTTCGGCCTTCGCGGTCTCGCGGGCCACGATCACATACCAAAAGCCCGGGCTCTCATCGGAGAAGTACTTGATGAAGTGGAAGATCCGCGGCGTATCGTCGGCTTCCGCGTCCGATTCAGCTTCGGAGTTCTCTTCTTCCGTCTTCTTTTGAATCTTCTCGGCCGCGCCCTTCACCTGGGTCGCTTCGAGCGTCCAGAGCTCATCGGGAGCCTCGAGCGTGGGGTCCATACGCGACTGATAGGTATCGAACTGCTCAGGCGGGATGTCGTTCGTCTTGCGGTTCTGAGTGAGGGCCGCCAAGCGAACCTCCTGATCCGTCCATTCGTGCGCCAGTGAATCGAGCTTTGGATCCTCGCCTTCGGCCGGTGCGTCGGTCTCTTCGCTCGCGCCCCTGACTTTCGGTGCCGGCATCTCTTCCCCATCCGTAAACGAGTGCCCTTTGCGTTTAGGGTTTTCCCACTCGATACGCTCGCCGCGACGATAATTGCTGACCATGGCGGCGTTGGCGGTCGGAAAAGCAATGAAGAGGAAAGAGGGCTCGCCCCGGAGGAAAAGACAGATGCAGACGCACCAGATGCGTTTGGTGCCGGGACGGAATTCCGAGATGAGCGTATAACGGTGATCGCCCGTCAAAGTTTTTTCGCGCCAGACCTCGTCCGGCTCTTCCAGCGTGATCCACCGGAGATGCGCGTACTTCTCGCGCTCTTCGCCTTTGAGATCAGACGCGGAGAGATTCCGGAAGTAGGTCTTTTCGAGGCGCGCGATCTCGGGCGCGAAGTAGGTCGCGATGCACTCTTCGGAGCAGAAGACGCGTCCAATCTCTTCCTCGACGAGGAGCGCTCGATCCGCGTGCTCAAGATCCTTCGAGCAATGGATGCAGGAGTCTTCGGAAACTTCCGGTTGGGCGGGCTTTTTACGAAGCGCTCCGTGCGCGGACTCGAGGTCCTTCGCATTCCGCTGGGCGGACTTGGCTTTAGCCGTAAGACTTTTTGAAGCTCCGGGCCGAGACGCCGCGCCGCCTTTCGCTGCGCTGTCTTTCACTGCGCCGTCTTTTACTACAGAGGGCTTTGTAGGCGCTTTCGCACCCAACGGAGCCCGTACGGACGATCTCGTCGTCCTTGGGCGTTTACGGCGTTCTGCGGGGGCCTTCTTGGCCGTCGAACGACTCATCTCTCCGATTGTACCGACCCCTGCTCCCGAGAGTCAAACACGCCCTGTGTCCGGAGCGACAAAAAGACAACGCCTCTGAACCCACCCTGGGCCCCGCCCGGGGAATGCCCGCTTGCCAAGCCCGCCCTTGGCTCCGTATCCTAGAAGACTCTGGTCCATCTCTAGGCGCATGAAGTGCCGCGGCGGGACCTAGGACGACAGGAACCCAAGGAAGGGGACCGAGATGATTTACGTTTCTGAAGACCACCTCCGTCAGGTGGAGTACCTCCTCGAGCAATCCCGTTTCGGGAACCATCTGCTCTTTGACTCCGAACAGCTCCGGCACGTCTTCCGCGATCGTGACGAAGAAGATCCCGACTCGCGCATTCTGAGCGCAGACGAGGCCTACACCGTCGAGCACCATATCGAACGCCTCCTTCAGCAGCCGGGACTTGCGCAGAAGCGCGCCTACCTCGAGAAGCTCGATCCGCGGACATTCGAATGGGTCGTTCGCACCTACTTCAACATCGTCGAGAACAACATCGTCGAATCCAGTCAGGAGACTCACTGATATGTCGGTCGGCAAGCTCGATCCCGAGCTGAGCCGCGCCCAGTCCTACAAACGCGCGGCCGATCTCGCAGAGAAGGAAGCGCAGGACCGGATCAACGTCGCAAAGAAGCGAGTCCAGCAAGCCGAGGTCGATGCCGACACTCGCATTCGCCGTGTTCAGGACGAATACGTCCGCACCTCCGAGAACCAGCTCGCCAAGAACGAACAGGCACTCTACGCCCAGCGCCAGAAGAATTACGAAGTCCTGCGCGACCTGAAGCAAAACAACGACCGCGTCCACAGCCAGATGCTGACCCAAGGCGAGGAAGACGCTCGCCTCCTGAACGAGCACTATCGCGATACTCTCTACAAAAAAGACCAGGAAGGCCAAGCCGCGCTTCTAGAGAGCGAGAAGAAGAACTTTCTTCAAACCGAACATCTCCGCAAAAACAACGAGCACCAGACGACTGCGCTCGTGCAGAACCACGAGCAAAACGTGAGCAGTCTCAAGGCAGAGCACGAGGACCGCTTTATGGCGGAGAAAACCAAGAGTGACGCCGAATTCGGCCAGCTCCGCGAAAACGCCCGCCTGACGTCCGAGATGACGAAAGAAAAATTCGAGAACCGCTTCACCGAGCAGCTCGGCCAAAACGCGGAATCCATCGGCCGACTCGATGAAGCAACCGCCGCCCAGCTCGAGCAGCGCCGCGCGGACTACACGCGCAAACTCACTGCC
>JBEIOW010000308.1:0-3598 GCA_040377385.1 Bacteriovoracaceae bacterium
GGCGAACTCCGCTCCGCCCCTCAGCGCTGTCTCTCTTGGATCACCCTGGCCGAAGCCGGTGGGCGCGCCTTCCTTGCCGTCGCGCAGACCTCGGGTGGCGCTGGCCCAACTCCGGGCGGAATCGACGTCTTTGAAGTGAAGTCTTCGGGCTTCAGCAAAATCGGCGAGACGACTCCTGTTCGCGAGGTCACCCTAGGATGGACGCCGGCGTGGACCCAGAGCGGGGGCAAGCTCCTCCTCACTCAAGCGAGCCGGGACGGCGAAATCTCCCTGTATGAGCTCACCGCGCGCGGCCTCGTGCAGCGAGACACCCTGCAGATCGCCGGAACCGTTCACACCCACACTTTCACGATCGATCAAGAAAGCTATCTCTTGATTGGAACGAAGCCAGGCGAACTCCAGCTCTTCCGGATCAGCGTTTCGGGTCTTGAGCCCGTGAGCGAGCGGGTTTCTTTGGGCGCGAATACTGAACCGCTTCGCTTCTCGACTGTCCGCATGGGCAGCAACACCTTCCTTAAGGTCATCTCTATCGGGGGAGCGATCTCGATCTTCCGGAGCAACTGATCCGATTTCGAAGAAACGCTAGTCAAAAGAGAATCCCGCGGAGAGAGAAGTCTCTCTGCGGGATTCTCGCGTTTCTTTACACCGTTTTTATGCCCCATTCGCGAACATGAACCTCATTAGCGCTGGCACCCTAGGTGGTCTGAGGAGGCACTTCACCTCCGTGACCTCCAACCCGAGGACTCGCAATGAACAAGTTCGATTTTATCCAAATCCTAGCCTCTCTTTTCACTCTGACTCTCCTGGCACCGTTTCTTGGGCGCTTTTTTGCGCACGTTTACGAGGACAAGGAACACTTCCTCAAGAAGCCGTTGGGTTGGATCGAGGGCCTCTCCCGAAAAACCGTGGGTCCTGCGTATGAGCGTGAAATGGATTGGAAAGGTTATGCGGGCGCGCTCCTGCTCTTTAGCCTGACCGGTTTCCTATTCACCTTCGCTCTTCAGCTGTTTCAGGCGAGTCTTCCGCTCAACCCGCAGGCTTTGCCTGCCGTCTCCTGGCACTCAGCGCTCAACACGGCGATCAGCTTTGTGACCAATACCAACTGGCAGTCCTACGCCGGCGAGACCACACTGAGTTACCTGGTCCAGATGACCGCACTCACCGTGCAAAACTTTGTGAGTGCCGCAGCCGGGATGTCCGTAGCGGTCGCGCTTGCTCGGGGGATCGCGAGAAAGAACACTCCCCTCATCGGAAACTTCTGGCAGGATTTGGTTCGCGGAACGACCTACATCCTCCTCCCGTTTTCACTCATCTTGTCCGGCGCTCTCCTGACTCAAGGAGTGATCCAAAACTTCTCGCCCGCTGTCGAAGTGACGACGTTTGAAGGTGGCAAACAATCCATCCCGATGGGTCCGGCTGCCTCGCAAATCGCCATCAAACAGCTCGGAACGAACGGCGGCGGCTACTTCAATGCCAATAGTGCGCACCCGCTCGAGAACCCCACTCCCCTTTCCAATTGGCTTCAACTCATCTCGCTCCTTCTCATTCCGGCCGGCTTTGCGTTTCTCTTCGGTGAGCTGACCCGGAACCACCGACAGGGAACTGTTCTCTTTGCCACGATGATGACCTTACTCGTCGCGGGCTTAGGGATTTCTCTTTGGGCGGAGTACGGCGCCAATCCTGCCCTCGGCGGCTCTGCTCTCATGGAAGGCAAAGAAAGCCGATTCGGCGTGACGAACACCATTCTCTGGTCGACGTTTACGACTGCCGCCTCCAATGGCTCGGTCAACGCGATGCATAGCTCACTCTCTCCGCTGGCCGGCGGGGTCGCGCTCTTCAACATCATGCTGGGCGAGATCATCTTTGGCGGAGTGGGCTCGGGCCTCTACGGAATGGTTCTCTTTGTGATCCTCACGGTCTTCCTGGCCGGGCTCATGGTCGGAAGGACGCCCGAATACCTCGGCAAGAAGATCGAGGCGCGCGAGATCCGGATGACCCTTCTTGGAATTCTCCTGCCCAGCTCCGCTATCTTGGTCGGCGCTGGACTGTCCGTCATTCTACCCGTCGCGCTCTCGAGCCTCGCCAACCCGGGGCCACACGGACTAACCGAGATTCTCTACGCGTTTACCTCAGCCGCGGGCAACAACGGCTCAGCCTTTGCGGGACTCAACGCCAACACGCCCTATTACAATCTGACCCTGGGCCTGGCGATGGTGATCGGCCGGTTCGGGGTGATTCTTCCCGTGCTCGCCATTGCCGGCAGCCTGGCGGAGAAGAAATATTCTCCGCCCAGCTTCGGTACCTTTACGACGGACAACGGGCTTTTTGTCGCGCTTCTTCTGAGCGTGATCCTCATTGTCGGTGGATTAACCTTCTTCCCCGTCCTCAGCCTCGGTCCCATCATCGAACACCTGCTCATGCAAGCCGGGAGAACCTTCTAATTATGAAACACTCACTCCTTTCCAAAGAGATCGTCCTTCCGGCGATCGCCGACTCGTTCCGGAAGCTGGATCCCAGGACGCAGATCCGTAACCCGGTGATGTTCATCACGCTCCTGGGCGCGATCGTGACGACGGCGTATCTCTTTCTGGTTCAGGCGAGCGCCTTCAACGTGCAGATTGCGATTTGGCTTTGGTTCACGGTGCTTTTTGCAAACTTCTCGGAGGCCGTAGCCGAGGGCCGCGGCAAGGCGCAGGCCGAGAGCCTCAAACGGACGAGGACGCAAACGCAAGCCAAGCTGCAGAAGGGTGACACCATCCAGCTAGTAAACGCGAGCACTCTCAGAAACGGTGACCGAGTCGTCTGCGACGCCGGAGACGTCATCCCGTCCGACGGCGAGGTGATCGAAGGAATCGCGACCGTCGATGAGTCCGCGATTACCGGCGAGTCTGCTCCCGTCGTGCGTGAATCCGGGGGAGACCGCAGTGCGGTGACCGGCGGCACGAAAGTCATCAGCGACCGCATCGTCGTGCGGATCACCGCAGAGCCCGGAAACAGCTTCCTCGACCGCATGATCAGCTTGGTCGAAGGGACCAAGCGCCAGAAAACGCCGAATGAAATCGCGCTCGGCATCTTCCTCGTGGGATTGACCGCAGTTTTTGTTCTTGCGGTCCTGACCCTCAAGTTCTTTGCCGATTACTCGGGTCAGGCCGCCGGCCAAGACCTCTCCCAGATGATTACGATTCCAGTCTTGATCGCGCTCCTGGTCTGTCTGATTCCGACGACGATTGGCGGACTCCTCAGCGCGATTGGGATCAGCGGGATGGATCGACTGATCCAGAAGAACGTCATCGCCACGAGCGGTCGCGCAGTGGAGGCGGCGGGCGACATCGACGTCTTGCTCTTGGATAAAACCGGTACCATCACGCTCGGCAACCGAATGGCCCGCGAGTTCATTCCGGCCTCTGGCGTCAACGAACTGGATCTAGCGCGGGTGGCGCAGCTTGCGTCGATCAGTGACGAGACTCCGGAGGGCCGTTCGATCGTGGTCCTCGCGAAAGAACGATTCCAGCTTCGCGGCGATACTCTCCACCCTGCCGAAGCTCAGTTTGTCCCCTTCAGCGCGCATACCCGTATGAGCGGGATCGACATGAAGGAA
>JBEIOW010000484.1:0-2328 GCA_040377385.1 Bacteriovoracaceae bacterium
AGCTGCAAGGAGATCTGCAAACTCCGAGCACCTGGAACGGCACATTGAAGCTGCAACTCTCCCAAGTGGCGATCGAAGCCCAGAACATCGCCGGGTTCAACCTCCCCGCTTTGGCTATTTCCGAGGGGATCGCCGACTTGTCCGTTGTGAACGGCAAGACCAGCATCAAAACCTTCCGCCTGGGTAAGCCGGGCAACGCCGCGGACGATCTGAACGCGGCTCTCACGGGGGATATTCAGCTGGGACGGCAGCTGCCCGCTTCAACGCTGAATCTGAAGGCGAAGTTTCGCTTCTCGGAGAAGGTGAAGACCGCCTTGCCGCTCCTGGACATGATTCTCCAGTCCGGGAAGCTCGCGGATGGCGACTATTCCTGGCAGATCTCGGGTCCGTTGAGCGCCCCGATGCCCACCCCCCTAAAAAACTAGAAGCTGGCCCCTTTCCGAGCACCCACGCGACCGACTTGCGGGAACCCGGAAACGGAGCCGTTCATACAAAAATAGAGTGAAAAATCTGCGTGAATTCGAGATAGCTTCGGGTGAATGACCACCCTAGTCGACTCCTACTTGGAAGAAGCGCTCCAGAGGCATCTCGAACGTCCCCATGTCCCCGTGCGCTTACGCGAATCCATTCGCTACAGCCTTTTTGGACCCGGAAAACGGATTCGGCCTCGCCTGTGCCTTGCCGCGGCCAAGCTGATGCAACTCCCCGAGCCGGCAGCGCGCGCGGCAGCCGTCGCGCTGGAGTTCGTCCACTGCTTCACCCTGATTCATGACGACCTCCCCTGCATGGACAACGATGATTTCCGGCGCGGACGCCCCTCGAACCACCGAAAGTTCGACGAAGGAACCGCCCTGCTTGCGGGAGATGCGCTCCAGACGCTTGCCTGGGAAGCGCTGATCGACGCTCATCCTGCAGTTTCCGCAGAACGAGTCATCGCCGCTAGCCGCCGTTTCATGGAGACGATCGGACCACGGGGCGTTGTCGGTGGTCAGATCGCGGAGTCGACGCTGGGAACGAACTCGCGTCTAGAGGACTTGCGCCGCATGCACGCCATGAAGACAGGCGCGCTGTTTGAAGCCTCCCTTTTGATCCCGATGGATCTCGCCGGGGTGCTCAGTGCCGAGCCTCGTGGCCAAGCGCTTCACGCCTTCGCACGCGCGCTCGGCGCCGCTTTCCAGATCCTCGATGACTTGGACGATGCCATTCAGGATCAGGCGCGAACCCCCGTGAACATCCTCTACTATCTCGATGAATCCCAGTCCCGCGCCCTAGCGCAGGACGAGCTCTCCTCTGGACTCGCGTCCCTGGAAAAAGCCTGGGGAACTCAAGAATGTGGCCCCCTCCGGGAAATTGCGGAGGAAATCTTGAACCTACTCCGCACTCCGACCACGGCCCCCACTCTCAAGAGCTAGGGAGATACCGCGTGACCCGATTTCTCATCGTCACGGACCCCTGGGAAACTCTCGATCACGCACTTGATACTTCGCTTCGGCTCGCCGAGGCGGCGCTCCAGTTAGGACATTCGGTTTCCTGGTGCGACGTGCACAGCATCCGAACTCTCGGAGCCATTACCCAACTCGACGCTTCTGAGCTCCATCTCTCTTTTTCTAGCCCGAGCGGCGTGGAAAAATCCGACCCTGAAGTGATCGACGTCATGCGCTTTGATCGGATCCTCTACCGCACCGATCCCCCGGTCGACCTGGCCTATCTTCATCCTCTCCAGATGCTCGTCCGCGGCCTGGGACGGTTCGCCAAAGAGCGGCTCGTGAATCCTCCCGAATGCCTCATCCTCCTCAGCGAAAAACTCGAAGGCGGACAGCTCGGCGACAGCGCGCCCCGCTCACTTTGCTCCAGCCAAAAGGCCGCTCTGCTCGGCTTTCTCCAGTCCGAAGGCAAAGCCGTCCTCAAGCCGCTTCACCTCGCGCAGAGCAAAGGCGTCCGCTTACTCGAGAGCGGAGGGACCGACGTGGAGCGCACGCTTCGCGATGCCACCGAAAACCACACCCGCCCGGCCTTCCTTCAGCAGTACCTCCCGGAAGTGAAAACCCGCGGCGAGACGCGGCTCTGGTTCCTGGACGGAAAACTGATCGGCTCCTTCCTGAAGCATCCGCTCGAGGGCGATTTCCGCGTGCAGATTGACCAAGGCAGCCGCCTTGCCCGCGGAAAACTCACGGCTCGCGAACGCGCCGTCGCGCTCAAGATCGGGCGCCTGCTGCGTGGCTCGGGCGTGAGAATGGCCGCAGTCGATCTCGTCGCGGCGAAGATCACCGACTACAACGTGACCAGTCCTGGCTTGTTGCGCCAGATGGAAAAGGTGAATGAACAGGA
>JBEIOW010000199.1:0-4869 GCA_040377385.1 Bacteriovoracaceae bacterium
CCCCAGATCTCTTTGATTTGAACCTTCATGTTCATTTAGCTTGAGGGACGCGGTGCGTGAGGTAAAGACGCGCCGGGTTGTTCGCTTGGCGGGAGCAAAGTGTTCCTCTATAAGCTCCGCATGGAATCTGCTCCGCCCGCGAGTGCTCACGCTCTCCCTCCACAGGGATGGAGTGTGCGCCCCATGACCGAGGATGATCTCGGCTCAGTCGTCGCCATCGAGTGCGCAAGCACTCCAGCACCCTGGACCGTCGCTCAGTTTAGAGCGGAGTGGGAGAAGCCCCACAGTCGATCCTGGGTTTTCACCGACGACGAGACGGATGAGGACGTTGCCGCCTTCGTCGTCTTTTGGATGCTGGGTCATCAGGGACACATTCTCGAGGTGGCGACCCACCCAGAACGACGCAGACAGGGGTTTGCCCGCGCCCTGCTGCAGGCCGTCGTACGCGAAGCAATTCGGCTGGAAGTCACTGAAATCCTTCTGGAAGTCAGAAAGTCCAATGAAGGCGCACTCGCCCTTTATCAGTCGCTGAACTTCGACATCTGCCAAGTTCGTAAGCAGTTTTACTCCAACGGAGACGATGCGTACGTCCTTCGTTTAGGTCTTGAAGGACCTAGGGTTGAGATTTAAGTCTTAAATATCAATACCTTAATACCACTTGGCCCGGGTGCTGCACTATATCATCCGTAAGAAGGAGGCCGGGTGGGTTCGCTCTTTACATCTGCGTCATGCGTTCGTAAGGTGCACCGGCATTTCCCATATGAAGTCGTTTCAAGCAGTTCCGTTTTGGATGGCAGCGGTATTTGCCTCCACTTGGTCTTATTCGCACACCCAGTTCCGTGCGGATCCGACTGATGATTTCAGTTTCACCTTCGTGTCGATGGACGCGGCTGCGTCAAGCTTTGGCTTGATGAAAGCGGCGGACGTTGAGCGGGTCTTGAAGGATCGTCTCGATCTCTTCCCACAATCTCAAATTCCAGAGCTTGCGCGTCATCTTGTGGCGCTCTGCGAGACGCATCGCTTCGATCCAGCCTTCGTGCTTTCGCTCATGCACGTCGAGAGCAGCTTCCGCATTAAAGTCCGCTCGCCCGTCGGCGCGGTGGGCTTGATGCAGCTCATGCCCGCGACGGCCGCGGTCGTCTCCAAGAAATACAATATCCGGTATACGGGAGCTCGCTCGCTCGAAGACCCCTTCACCAACCTCTCGCTCGGCGTGGCCTACCTCGGCTACCTCCGCGATCGGTTTCAGGCCAACTCGCCTTACTTTCACGTGGCCGCCTACAACGTCGGCCCGACCCGCATGCGCGAGTTGATGAAGCGCGACAACTTCCGCCCGACCGACACGCTCGTTTACTACAAGAAGATCAAGGCCGGCATGCACGACTTCCGTCACTACGAGACTCGCGCGGGACGCAAACTTGCGGCGAAGATCTCCAAAGAGAATTCCAAGAAAGCGAAGATCGTGGCCGACGAGATCCGCGTTCGCCAATCTCGCGCGGTCGCCGCGACGGGAGCTTCGGGTGTTTGAGCTTCGAGTTGAAGTCGACTTCGCGGCGGCTCACCATCTGGAAGGTTATCCGGGCGACTGCGCTCGCCCTCACGGTCACAACTTCGTCGTCGAAATCTACGCGCGCTCCAAGGGCCTTGATTCGATCGGGATCGCGATGGATTTCCGCAAGCTCAAGGGCGCGGCCAAAGAGCTCATCGCTCCCTGGGATCACCAGGACCTCAATCTTCTGCCCGACTTTCAAACGATCAACCCTTCGGCTGAAGCCATCGCGCAACTGGCTTACGAGCGCCTCACGGCGCAGATCAACTCGCCGCACACTTGGATCGATCGCGTGACGGTCTGGGAAAATTCGCGGTGCTCGGCCACCTATCTCGGGCCAGACTCGGGTCTGCTCCCGGGGACCCATTCTTCGCGGTCATGAGCACTCGTTCCGTCATTCTGCTTTCCGGCGGACTCGACTCCGCAGCCAACCTCGCATTGGGCGCCAAGCGCTGCCAAATCGTGCTCGCATTGACTGCCGACTACGGCCAACGGGCGGCAGCCCGCGAGAAAGAAGCCGCAGTGAAGCTCGCGGAAATCTACGACGTCCCTCACCAAACTTTGGACCTTCGCTGGCTTGGTGCGCTCGGTGGCAGTGCGCTCACCGATACGAAGCTCGAGATGCCGGTCCTGCCGCGCAGTCTCCTGGACAACCAAGCTGAGTCGGAGAGCACGGCGAAGCGAGTCTGGGTGCCCAATCGTAATGGCGTTCTCATCAACGTCGCCGCTGCCTACGCTGAGCGCTTAGGTGCGAATCGCGTGCTCGTCGGATTCAATCGCGAAGAGGCCGCGACCTTTCCGGACAATTCGCAGGCGTTTCTGGACCGCGCCACGGGCGCGCTTTCTTATTCGACGGCCAATGGCGTTCAGGTTCACTGCTATACGACCGCGATGGATAAGCGCGAAATCGTGGCCGCTCTTCGTGCGGAGTGCCCGGAGTTTCCGTTTGCGCATCTGTGGAGCTGCTATCACGGCGGCGCGACTCCCTGCGGAGCGTGCGAGTCGTGCGAGCGGTTGGCGCGCGCTCAACTCTAAAACCTAGATTTTAAACGGCGGAGATCCTTCCGTTCAATTCGCGTTGAAGTCGAAGGGGTAGGACACTTCGACGGGGTCCGACTTCGCGTTGCGCTGAGGGAAGCGGGTGCTTTGGATCGTTTTCAGAATGCACGCTTCCACTTTAGGTTGATTGAGGGTGGTGCTGGTGACGGTCGCCTTGGAGGCCTCGCCGCTCGCGCTCACCATAAACCGAGTAGCAACACGCCCTTCGGCCGGCTTTGAACGGCGAGGCTGCTCTCTCTCGTAGCAGGCGCGAAAGTCAGACGTACGGCTGATCAGAGCCGCTTCAATTCCATCTGCCGTTGGGCCTTTTGAGGCTGTTGAGCACGCCGCTGTGGCGAGAAGGAGGCTTGCTGAGAGGATCTGCAGGAAGAGGACTGGACGCATAGGCTGAGTCTTTCTCTTTGGAGGGTGGGTTTAGCGCGCTGCCGGTTTACGAGTGCAGTAAGTCATCCAGCCTTTCGCTTTTGCGGGGGTCTTGCAGGTCTCGCCAATTCCCAGCACTTCTTCTTTGCCGGCGAGGCAATCAGGTGAGGGCGCGCGGGAGCCCATTTCCACACAGCAGAATCCGTAAGCCGGGGCGTCCCGGAAGGTCTTCTCTTTTTCGACCCAGAAGCAGCCCTGGGTTTTGTCCACGAGGACGGAGCCTTCGAAGTGGAGGACCTTGGATTGTTCAGTGGAAAGGATCATCTGAACCACCTTCGGAGGCTTGGGCTTCTTCTTCTGGCCGACCGGGGCCAGCATGCCCGCACCGGCAATCGAAGAGCACAGGAACACGATCAACGGCCAGCCGACGGTGAGCGAAGTTTTCATCCTTCCCAGTATAAGGAGATTCTCGGATTCCGGCTTGCGTCAATGCGATGACCGAGGCAATGAGGGGCAATGGCATATACCGGCGTCCAAACCCTGTTTTCGAAGGAAACACGTCCGTACCTCGGGCCGGAGCTGCGTCC
The DNA here is from genome assembly GCA_040377385.1 of Bacteriovoracaceae bacterium. Lineage (GTDB taxonomy): Bacteria > Bdellovibrionota > UBA1018 > UBA1018 > UBA1018 > JBEIOW01. Next base: position 3,559 of record JBEIOW010000199.1, read on the forward strand.
CCACTTTCTGTTGAGTGAGCTGGGGTTGCGCGGCTCCGCGCTGGCGGCGTTTCGTGGGCCGTGCCGTGTCCAGACGGAGCATCTGGTCGATTGGGAAGACCGTCTAGAAAACGACCGGATCGAGGCACGTGAGATGGTGCATTTCCTGGGGGAGTTTTTTGGCGAGGGCTTGTCGCAGGGCGTGCTTCGTCAGCGGCTTTTCATGGCCCAGGTGGGCGAAGTGTTGAACGCGGAGCTTCTCCGCGCTGGACGGACGGAGCGTGTTCTTCGAAGCGGGGATGACCTCTTTGTCGGCGACCGGAAGATGAGCGTTTCGATCGTGACGGCCTCGCCGGTTTCGCTCCTTCTCCATGCGGGTATCAACATCGATCCGGCGGGTGCACCCGTCGCCGCGATCGGAACCGCGGAGCTGGGCTTAGATCCAGAAGCGTGGGTTCCGAAGGTCTTGGAGCGGTTCTCTGAAGAGTGGTCCTCGATCGACTGGGCTTGTGCCAAGGTTCGGCCCGTGGTCTAGTTGTCGCATGGCAGCAACCCCGTTCGTGCCGGAGTATATCCGTTCCCTTACGCCCTATGTTCCGGGCAAACCCATCTCAGAAACGCAGCGTGAATTCGGCATCCGACGAGTCGTGAAGCTCGCCTCGAATGAGAACCCGCTCGGTCCATCACCCAAGGCGATGGAGGCCATGCGACGCGCGGTCAAGCAGCAGCACCGTTACCCTGATGGTGCCGCTTACGACCTCAAGACGGCACTTGCGCGCCACCTCGGCGTCGATTTTTCGCAGCTCATGGTGGGCAATGGCTCCAACGAGATTATCGAATTCCTCATTCGGACTTTTTGCATCCCAGGCGATGAGATCCTCTCGCACCAGGCGGCGTTCATCGCTTACCGGATTTCGGCTCAGATCCATGGCGTGACGACGTGGGAGTCGGGAGTGAGCGAAAGCTTGCACCCGGACCTAGACGCGATCCTCGTGCGCGCCCGTGAAAACCCGCGCGCAAAACTCGTCTTCCTCGCCAACCCCAACAATCCGACGGGTGCGTATCTGACCGGGGTGGATCTGCGGAATTTTCTTCGCGAGCTGGCGACGATCCGAGGCGGATCGGTGCTCGCCGTCTTGGATTACGCTTACTGGGAATACGTGACGGCCAATGACCTACCGGACGCCCTGCCCCTCATGAGGGAATTCCCAAACGTCGTCGTTCTGCGGACATTCTCCAAAGTCTACGGACTGGCGGGTCTGCGAGTGGGTTACGCGATCGGTGCGCGGGAGTTGATCGGATCTTTGGAGAAAGTTCGCCAGCCGTTCAACC
>JBEIOW010000278.1:0-3944 GCA_040377385.1 Bacteriovoracaceae bacterium
CTGGCGCTGGGTCTCCAGCTCCATTTCGTGATTCGAATCGTCTTCTTCCGATTCTGAGTAGCGTTTGGCTTTTTGCGCAGCCGCGCGGTGAGCGGGAAAGCGACTTTCGTTCAGCACGTTTCCAAAGAGCGCGAGAGAGGCCTCGGGGGCGTTGCGTGATGCCTCCGTCCAGGTGGAGCGGTGGAGCTCGACTTTGACTTTGCCGCGCAGGGAAGGGAATTGGTCGCAGAACTCATTCATGAGGTCGCGCCCTTCTTCGAGCACGCCTCCTTGCAGATCCCACCAATGGAGTTCGATCGGCGGCAAATCTTTGCGAACCGACGCGGGCAATCCTTGAAGGTGAATGAGCAGCGCGAAGGATGCCGTCCCGGGACCCGCACCGAGATCCAACACTCGGAACACGCCGGCCTTACGTGCATGCGCGACGGCGGCATCGATCGCCGGAGCATGCATCGACATGAGTCCGACGAACTTCGCCGCTTGCAGCGGAAGAAAATAAAGCAGGTAGGCGGAGCGGAAACGAGGATGTTTGAAGTAGTCCGCAAGGCCTTCGGCGGTGCGCTCATCCGTGAAGCGGTCCGAGAGTTCAGCGATCCCTTTGAAGAAAAACTGCACATCGAGCTTATCGAAGGGGCGTTCTTTCCAAGCGTCCTTAGGCGAGTAGACGCGTTTCACGTAGCGGGGGATCGTCTCGTCTACGAGCCAGTTCCAAGCCGGAGGGAAGGTGAGCTCCGAGGGAGGGGCGTTTTTCTTGCGGTGAGGCTGCTTTTTCTTCATGGCTGTTTCTTTGCGCGCCGCCCGCGTCAACCTTAGGCGTCAAAGGTTCAACGTCGCTCCGCGAATGTTTTTCTCATGTTACACTGAAGAGCAGATTGGACGTGAGGTCAAAGGATGGACCAAGCCGTTTGGAAGCCCGTTCCCCGCAAAATGAGTGAATTTTACTGCCCGAACTGCCGGACCCACCGGAAGGTCGCCGGGCAGCTCTCGCCGTATACGGGGATGAACGTTCTCCGCGTGGCGCTCGCGACGGGAATGTTCACGATCGCGATGTACTCATGGCTGGAGTGGAAAGGGGTCGTCGCCTTCCTTCCGATTTGGATCGTCTTTGAAACCGTGCACCGACTTAAGTTCCGCTCGGCTTTGGGTTGTCCACATTGTGGTTTTGATGCGTGCCTGTATATGTCGGACGCAAAGCGCGCGCGTCAAGAAGTGGAAGACTATTGGCGTCGCGTTTTTCGTCAGAAGGGTGTTCCTTTTCCTGGAGATCCGCTCCCTGAGGCGACCGCCGAGGATTCCGCCTCCGATCTTGCTGACGACGACGATGATTTACGCGATGGGATCAGCCGCGGAAACCCCTCGATCACGCAGTAGGCCAACCCAATCTCTCTCCTCGCCCGGCGAGCCGCTTGACACTCTTCTTGCGGAGAGGCAAGCCTGATGCCCATGTCAGTGAACAAAGTCATTTTGATTGGTCGATTGGGGCAGAATCCGGAAGTGCGTTACACGCCGTCCGGAGCTGCGGTGGCAAACTTCAGCGTCGCGACGAACGAGAGCTGGACCGATAAATCGGGACAGAAACAAGAACGCGCGGAATGGCACAAGGTCGTGGTCTGGGGCAAGCTCGCTGAGCTCTGCAGCCAGTACCTCACCAAAGGTCGCCAAGTGTATCTCGAGGGTCGCCTCCAGACGCGCCAGTGGCAGGATAAAGACGGCCAAACCAAGTACACGACCGAGGTCCAAGCTCAAACGGTGCAGTTCCTCGGCGCGAACGCTGGGGCGGGCGCTGGTGCAGGCGCGCAAGCTTCGTCTGGCGGCTATGCCGCTGCGGGTGCAGCGCCTTCCTACGGCATGGGCGATCCCGGACCGGGAATGGGTGGCGGCGGAATGGGTACGCCGAGTGGTGCTGAGCCCAGCTTCACTGAAGACGATATTCCGTTTTGATGCGATTCCTGATCGTCATCCCCACTTATAACGAGATCGAGAACCTGCCTCCGCTTCTGACGGCGGTGCTGGAGCGCACGCCTGCGGGCGTGGAAATCTTGGTGGTGGACGACAACTCTCCAGATGGCACGGGTAAGCTGGCAGATACGCTTGCGGCGTCTCAGCCGAGACTGCACGTGCTTCATCGCGAGAAGAAGATGGGACTCGGCACGGCCTACGTGAACGGCTTCCGTTGGGGGCTCGAGCGGGGCTTTGACGCCATCATCGAGATGGACGCCGATTTCTCGCATGATCCGAAGTACCTCCCCCAGATGCTCGCGCTCCTGGACGATTATGACGTCGTCATCGGATCCCGCTACGTGGAAGGTGGCGGAACGGTGAACTGGGGCCTGGGCCGAAAAGTCCTGAGCCGTGGCGGCAGTCTTTATTCGCGCATGATTCTGGGCGCTGGAATCCGGGACTTCACCGGAGGCTTCAACGGTTGGCGTCGCAAGGTGCTCGAATCCGTCTCCATCGAGACGCTCCGTTCGGACGGTTATTCCTTCCAAATTGAGCTGAAGTATCGCGCTTTCCGTCGCGGTTTTCGGATCAAGGAATTCCCGATTGTTTTTGAGGACCGCAAGGTGGGGAAATCCAAGATGAACCGGCGGATCGTACTCGAAGCCTTGGGCCGAGTTTGGTCGTTTCGTATGGGCGCGCCTCGATAGTTTTCGACTCGGCGCTTCAGGTGTAGCCGCTCTTCCCTCCCATTCATTTTCCACTGCGTCATTGTTGCTTTGTAATTTGGGCCGACCCTTCTTACGATGGAGAGACATGCGCAAAGCCCAGATTCTTCAGCGATTCATCGTGTCCATGGTCGCAGCGGTGGTGGCTTCAGGGGTGACCGTTTCCTTAGGGATTGCCGCACCACCTGCGAAGAAGCCCACTCACGCGATTCTCGTCGATAAAAAGACCAACCAGATCTTTGTCAGCGAGTATCAAGACGGTCGCTTCGTCACGGTGAAGCAGTACCACGTCACTCTGGGGCAGGTGAAAGGCGACAAGGAGGAGGAGGGGGATCTCAAGACTCCCGAGGGGATCTATACCTTCACGAATCGCCTCACGCCTCCGTCGCTCAAGCCTAAATTTGGCGTCATGGCGTTCTATATGAATTATCCGAACACCTTCGACCAGATGGCGGGTCGCACGGGGTTCGACATCATGCTGCACGCCACGGATACGCCGGAGCGTTTGAAGCAGAACTACGACAGCGAAGGTTGCGTCGTGGTGAAGAACGAGGAACTGGAAGAAATCCGGTCCTACATTCGCCTGGGTTTGACACCGATTCTGGTCTTTCCGGAGCTGACTGAGGAGTACCTCCGACCGGGCGAGAGCGGCCAGCTTCGCCAGTTTTTCGAGAGCTGGGTTAAGGCCTGGGAATCCAAGGATCTCGACAAGTACATCGACGGCTACCACTCGGACTTCTCGGCTCAAGGCAAAGACAAGAAGGCTTGGAAGGCCTATAAGGGCAACCTGAACTCGCGTTACGCGACGATTGAAGTCGGGCCGGAGGACGTGAAGTTCTACCGGCATCCCAAGTACTCGATGATCACCTTTACCCAGAACTACCGTTCAAAGCTGAAGGGTGGAGGCTGGGGGCATCGCTCGCGCGGGACCAAGATCCTTTACGTCGCTGAAGAAGCGGGCCAGCCCAAGATTATCGCGGAGTCCTACACCACGCTCATGTGGTAAACGCTTCCGTTATATGACTCACGATACGGACATCCTCGTCATCGGAGCGGGCCTCATGGGCTCGAGCCTGGCTTGGCACCTAGCGCGTCTGGGTGCGGGGCGTGTTCGCGTGGTGGAGTTCGACCTCGAAGGCAGTCTCAGCAGCTCGGAGCTCAACGCGGGTGGTGTGCGCGGGACCTTTTCGCAACCGGTGAACGTCGCGCTTTCCAAGCTCTCGATTGAATATTTCGAATCAGTCGCTGAAGACGTCGGCTACCGTCCCGTGGGTTACC
>JBEIOW010000389.1:0-2952 GCA_040377385.1 Bacteriovoracaceae bacterium
GCGGTTCTTCGAGACGTAGGGCGTCGTATTGGCGGGCAGCTGGGAATTGGCCACTGAGGGGCTCGTTTGCATGTCCTCGTTCTAGCTGATTTTGGTTCCAGTTCGGAGGGTTTTGAAGCCGGCGGGGGCTCGCCCTGAGTGCAGCGCGTTAGTCTTGTCAGGAGATCGGGATTCTGATGGTTTGGAGGGGATGAAACTTCAATTGCTGCTCGGATTGGGATGGTTCTTCGGTTTTATATTCAATGGCTTTGCCCATGGGGAGAACCAGCCGGGTCCGAGTGGGGGGCATATTCGGATGCCGGGTGAGTTTCACACCGAGGTGCTCCCGGATGCGACGGATGGGTCCTTTCATATTCGTTTGCTCGATCTCAACTTTCAGAACGCGACTCAGAAGGATTCTCAAGTCGAAGCGTGGATCCTCCCTTCAATCGGGGCCGGCAAATCGAAGAAGAAACCGGAACGCTTCAGTCTCTGGTGCGTCACGATGGGGGATGATCATTTCCACTGCAAAAGCACGGATGCGACCCGTCGACCGGTTCCTAGCAAAGGACGTCTCTATGTCCAGGCGACGCGCCTAGGGAAAAAAGGTTCAGTCGCGGAGTACCCGTTGCCGCTTCCTCGGTTTCCGAGCGCGCAACCCACGGCACCGGTCGTCGATCACTCGGGGCACTGACGGGCTACTCACTGTGCAGTCCGGAAACGGGCGCGAATTCTTCTAGTATTGAGCGCGTGACAAAGTGACGAGAAGAGCTAGAATTTTGCCCATGAAAGCTCCCACTCGTTCAGTCTCGCGTCGTGCCTTTGTCTCTCAGGGCTTGAAGTGGGCGGCGCTGACGGCGGGGGCCTCCGCTGGCCTCGGAATTCCGGCGCTTGCGGGCGGAGCGGGCCGTCGCGCACCGGCGAACGAGTTTGAAGATGAGCCCGTGGGCGAGGATCTTTCTGCGGCGGAGCTCGCGCGAGTCGGACTTCGTCCTCCCGAGCCCGCTTTCGCTTTGGAAGGCGCTCTCGGCGGGACGCGGAAGCTGCCGGACATGAAGGTCGACTTCGTCATTCTTGGGGCCGGCTTCTCGGGTCTCGCTGCTGCCTTTGAGCTTCATAAAGCCAAGCGGAGTTTTGTGATCTTGGAAGCCCGCGACCGGATCGGCGGGCGAACGTTCTCCAAGCGTTTTGGTGATGACCTTGTCCTTGATGCCGGCGGGCAGTGGATTGGACCGGGACAGGACCGCGTGGCGCAGCTGGCGAGTCGGTTCGGCGCGAGCACCTTCGCGATGTACGACCAAGGAACCCATCAGCTGGATACCGAAGACCGCATTCACTCCTACCGTGGGGCTTTGCCGGGGTTCGGGCAGCTTGGCGTGACCTATGTGGATTTCGGGCAGGCGTGGCTTCGGCTGGATCGCCTCGCGGCCAAAGTTCCGCTGAATGCACCATGGACTCATCCGGATGCGGCGGATCTGGATCGTCGCACGCTTGGACAATGGGTGCGTGATAACTGCGTCTTCACGAAGATCGAGCGCCTCATGCGTGGCGCGCTCGAGATGGTATTCGCGGCCGATCTCGATCAGATCTCATTGCTGCATGCGCTCTTCTATATTCGCTCGGGCGGTGGCTTGGATTCGCTGACGCGCGTAAGTGGCGGCGCGCAAGAGACGCGGTTCACCTCGGGGGTTGGCGATCTCGCCCACAAGATGGCCAAGCTTTTTGCGGACCGGATTATTCTGAGTTCGCCCGCGCGTGCCATTGAACAGAACGAGGGCGGAGTCACCGTGACTTCCGACCGTGTCCGAGTGCGCGCGTTGCGGGTGATTCATACCCTTCCCCCTTCGACCGCTCAGGATTTGGATTACGGAACCGGCGTGAGCACGGAGCGACGCTCGCTGATGAAACTTCTGCCGATGGGCGAGACGATTAAGTGCATGGCGGTCTATGAGCGCCCCTACTGGCGAGAGCAGGGTTTATCCGGGCAAGCCTTTGCGGGTCATCTGCCGGTCACCGCCACCTTCGATAACTCGGTGCCGGGATCGGCGCGTGGGGTGTTGCTCGGCTTCTACGTGGGTCCACAGGCCGCGCGCGCGCTTTCCATGACCAAGCAAGAGCGGCGGGAGCAGTTCCTGCGATCACTGGCGCGCTACTTCGGAGCTCCCGCTTTGCGTCCGCTTCTCTATCATGAGTTGGTTTGGAAGGAAGAGAGCTGGAGCAAGGGCTGTTACGGCGCGTACGCTCCGGAAGGGGTCTGGACGCGTCTCGGTCCTTCGCTACGCCAAAGCTCCGGTCGGATTCATTGGGCCGGCACGGAGACGTCCGCCAAGTGGTGTGGGTACATCGAGGGCGCGGTTCTGAGCGGCGAGGCAGCGGCTCAGGAAGCGCTTTCCCTCGAGTCACTTCGCCGAACCAGTTGAGCCGTGTTAGCGTGAGGCCCCTATGATGAAACTTTACGGATTAGCGGGATCGTGTTCGATGAGTTGCCACTTCGCCTTGGAGGCGAGTGGTCTTCCGTACGAGATGCACCTCGCTAAATGGGGCGGCACTCCCGAGCTTTGGAAAGAGATTCAAGCCCGCAACCCTGACGAAGCGGTTCCGGTTCTTGTGACCGAAGAGGGAAGGACGCTTCTGCAGAACGCTGCGATTCTCGCGTTCATCGCGGATCGCGCAGCCAAGGCCAGCTTACTCCCCGCGGCTGGAACCTATGATCGTGCGCACGTAATGCAGTGGGTGGCTTTTGTCGCCTCCGATCTGCACAAGGCCATGGGCACGCTTTTCAGCGGCTTTGAGAGCGTGAAAGACGACTCACTGAAATCGGCTATTCGGGAAGAGGAGCTAACCGAGCTCAACTCGTACCTCGCTACCGTGGAAGGGGAACTGGCCAAGGGCGCTCCGTTTATTTGCGGACCACAGCCGACGATCGCTGACTGTTATCTTTTCACCGTCCTGAGCTGGTCGAACTTGGTCAAA
>JBEIOW010000405.1:0-2819 GCA_040377385.1 Bacteriovoracaceae bacterium
CGCTCTTGGTGAAGAGCGGCTGACCGCGCGATTGGGCGTACTCTTTGGCCGCGCGGAGCGTCCCGAGCGACTGCGCATAACCCGCGCGCGGATCGCGCACGCGGTACTGGAGGCGCTTCACGGTTTCGATGTTGTGCGCGTAAACATCGAGACCGGAGTCGACGACCGTTCGCACGGCATTCACGTCCCCTTGGAAGTCGCTCACGAGCGCTTCGACGATGATCTTGGGATCGCGCTTCTTGATCTCGGCAATGGTCTTAGCCATGTGAGCCGCGCCGCCGTCTTCCATGTCGTCGCGATCAACCATGGTCAGAACGACGTAATGCAATCCCAGGAGCGCTACGCTCTCGGCGATCTTGGCGGGCTCATCGGGATCGAGCGGCGGCGGGCGACGCGAGGTCTGAATCGCGCAGAATCGGCAGGCCCTCGTACAGATCTCGGTACCGACCATGAAAGTCGCGGTGCCGGAGGACCAGCACTCCGCGACATTCGGACAGCGGGCTTCTTCGCAGACGGTGTGCAGACCGCGCTCTCGCAGAAGTCCCTTGAGTTGCGTATAGGCCTCACCCGCTGGAGGACGAATCCGGAGCCACTCGGGTTTTTTGGATTGAAGGATTTGGCGTGCGCGTGCTGGAGAGAGAGGCTTCTCCTCTCCTTCTTTGCTCGGGATGCGAGCGGGACCGTGCGAATGCGGCAGGTCCAGTACGGGCAGTTCGCGGAAAATCGCCATGGAAGTCTTCGCGTTATAGCCCTGCGGGGGCAGCCACGGCAAGCGTACGGATGAGAGGAAAACGGGTTGAAATACCGCCTTGCGTCAGAAAGCTCCGGACCCCAAAACACAACCGCCGGCGGAACATTCTGTTCCACCGGCGGGAGAGAGAGAGAGAGAGAGAGAGAGAGAGAGAGAGAGAGAGAGAGAGAGGGGACGAGGACAGCTGGGAAAGTTTATTCGGCGCTACTCGCAACCGCCGGAGGCGTGACTGCCGCAGGCTTCGGAGCGATGCCGATCAAATGACCAAATTTTTCTTTGAAGTCCGTCGCGAAGGCCGGTCCACCGAAGGGTTGCGGTTGATCCCCGGTCACGGTCCCGGCGAAGGGCGACGCGCTGGCCTGCGGATTCAAGATCGAAGCGATATTCAGTTCGAGTTGTTGCACTTGGGGGGACGCCGGCTGCGTTTGAGCCGAGAAATCCCGCTGGGGATAGTAGCCCGTCGGCGTGACTTGCTGGCCGATCGGCGAGAATCCGCTCACTCCGCCCCCGAAGAAGGGCATCATCGCGAACATCCACGCCGCCGTCTGGGCGGGCTTGGACTTCCGAGCGTTTGGTTTTTGAGAGAGGCGCATACGTTCCATTTCTTCTCTCGTTCCCGATCTCGCGGGCACGTTCCGTTTCCACTGAGCGCGAGAGGTTTCTCTCCGCCTTGACTGGCTCCCCTAGAGCAACCGCCGTGCCGCTCACTCTGCGGCCGTCATTTCCGGCCAACGCCGCTAACCCCCCGTTAACGCTAGGGCCAAAACGCTCCGCGGCATGAGGATATTCCCGAAGATTTTCGCGGCCCTGTCTAAGGTTTCGACACGTAGACAGGCCCATCACGCTCTGCAAAACTAAAGAGGTGGGGAATACACCTTTGGACCAGGACGGGCATCGGAAGCTCAGTCGACATCGCCTGCGCACGGAAGATGGTCAGGCCTCGGTCCTCATCGGATCGATGATCCTCACCTTCCTCTTGTTCTTTGCCTTCGTGATCAACGTCGGCATGCTCGTCAACGCCAAGATCAATCTACAGAACGCCGCCGACGCCGCCGCGTACGCCGGCGCTTCCGTTCAAGCGCGCCAGCTCACCTCGATCTCCTACCTGAACTACGAGATGCGCCGTCAGTATAAGAAGTTTCTCTACCGCTATTACATCGTCGGGACGATGTCCCAGCACAGCTTCCCGTTCGAGAACCCCAGCAATCCCAGCTTCACCCGCAAGTGGTCGCCGAATCATCTCTTCACGCCTGGCGGGGGGAATCGAGACTACAGAGGAACCGAAGGTCAGGATAAGTTTCCCCCGCTCGACTTCGGCGCGCCGGCGATCTGCCTCAATATGAGCAGCCGCGACAATCCTTGCCAGGTTTCGCAAGTGAACGCGATCAAGGCCGGAGGTTTGGACGGACTCGTCGGCAACGACCCGATCAATACGGCGCTAGTTCAACAGCTCCAAGCCATCGAGACGATCCGGCAAAACAACTGCTCCTCGATCTCGGTCACCAACACCCAGCTGGGCTGGTACTGGCTCTACAACACGGATCCGAAACTGAAGAACATCACCTCGATGGGCTCCGGGCCCGAGCGCGACCGCGCCAAAGCCATCGCCGCGATGATCGAGGGCATGGGTCTGCTCCCCAAAGAGTTTCTTCTCAGCCTGCGCGTGAAGACGCTGCAAGAATACGTCAACGAAGTGGCCAAGACCGGAGTGAACTACTCGCAGCTCCAGCCCCTGATCAACGCCCCGCAAGCGGCCGTGAACGAGCGCACGATTCAGGCCTATCTCTCGGCCTATAACTCGCTCGGAGAAAACACCTTCGACGATCCCGAAGAGATCGTGATGGACGAGCTACTGCCTGAGTCGCTGCTCAAATTCAAAGACAGCGAAGGCGCCGACGGGCCGATCCGAATCAACTTCGATATCTTCACCGTGAAGTTCGGCATGAAGACCGATGGCAACGCGAGCGTCGATTGCGATCCCGACGCGATACGAATTAGTGAAGACCCCGCACTCCGGCCGACGAACACTTCCAGCGGCTTCAACTGCATGCTCTGCCCCTACCCGATC
>JBEIOW010000067.1:0-7966 GCA_040377385.1 Bacteriovoracaceae bacterium
CACTGCTTCGCCGTGGAGTTCCCGAGTCAGCCATCTGTTCGCGAACTCATGCTGAGCTGGATCTGACCCAGCAAGGACAGGTTCGCGACTTCTTCGAAGCTGAGCGCCCAACTCATGTCTATCTGGCCGCCGCTCGGGTCGGCGGAATTCTCGCCAACTCCACTTTCCCAGTCGAGTTTCTCTACGAGAACATGATGATCGAGGCCAACGTCATCCGTGCCGCAGCCGACTTCGGCGTAGAAAAATTTCTGTTCTTGGGCAGTTCTTGCATCTACCCCAAGCACGCTCCGCAGCCATTGCGGGAGTCCAGCTTGCTCACCGGAGCTTTGGAGCCGTCCAACGAAGCCTATGCGATCGCGAAGATCGCGGGCCTTAAGCTCTGCGAATACTACGCGCGCCAGTACAAAAAGAGATTCATCTCTGCGATGCCGACCAATCTTTACGGACCGGGGGATAATTTCCATCCGGAGCACTCACACGTCATTCCTGGAATGATGAGACGCTTCCACGAAGCGAAAATGAGCCGATCTAAGCAAGTCATCGTCTGGGGCACAGGTCAGCCACTGAGAGAATTTCTCTTCATCGACGACCTCGGTGAGGCTCTCGTGACGCTGATGGACCGCTACGAAGAGTCCGGTACAGTCAATGTAGGCACTGGAGCAGAGTGCTCAATCGCTGAGCTCGCGCAAATCATCAAGGAAGTCGTGCAGTTTCCGGGTGAGATCGTCTTCGACGCCAGTAAGCCAGACGGCACTCCACGCAAGGTTCTGGATGCATCTCGCATCCACGCACTGGGCTGGAGCCACAAAATCAATCTTCGCGAAGGTCTCGAAAAGACCTATGCCTGGGCTCTCGAAAACCGAGCATTCTGATGCAGCCGAGGATTACCGTCCTCCTTCCGCTTTTCAACGGTGAAGCACACCTTCGAGAAACTCTAGAAAGCGTTCTGGGGCAGACCTACCGCAACTTCGAAATCCTCATCATCGATGACGGGTCCAAGGACCAAGGCCCATCGATTGCGAAGTCTTTCGGTGATCCGCGCATTCGATTGATTCAGAATCAACCCGCGCTGGGTTTAAGCGCGTCGCTGAATCAAGGCATTCGCGAAGCACAAGGCGAGTGGATCGCGCGCATGGACGCCGACGACATCTGCGCTTCAGACCGATTCGCTCGACAACTCGCGTTTCTGGACTCTCATCCGGAGATCAACCTCCTCGGAACCGCAATCGAGATCTTCGGCGCGACGGTTCCGCGCGTGATCCAGAATCCACTCACTCATGCCGGCATCGCGGCCGAGCTCTGCTTCAACGCTGCGTTTGCGCATCCGACGGTTTTCTTTCGGCGGAGTAAATTCCTAGAACTCGGATTGTTCTACGATCCTCACTGTCGACGCGCAGAAGACTACGAGCTCTGGACCCGCGCTATTTCAAAAGTCCGGTGCGCCAATTTGCCGGAACCCTTGCTGCGCTACCGAATCCACGCCGCACAGGCGAGTTCCGCCTCAGCCTCGGACCAAAAGACGATCGTGCGCGAGATTCGAGGTCGGTACCTGTCTACGTTCGGAGTTTCGCTCGACGAATCAGAGACGGCGCTCCTGGAAAGAATCTCTCACTGGGAGTTCACACAACTTCGAGCGAACGGCGGATCACGCCCACTCGAGACCGCGCGCACTCTCTACGACCGGATCCACGCCCAGCTCCGGGCCACTCAACCGGAGATTGCAGCTGAGTTCCGACGCCGCTGGGCACGGCGCTTCAGTATCAGCGTCGTCGAAGCGCCACTCCTTTTGGGCTGGCGGCGAGACGTGGCCCGTCTAGGCTGGAATGATTCGTCTCTCCTGACCGCGCAGGAAAAGCGCCTCTTTCTCATGCGCGGCCTGCTTGAAAGCTGGAAGCCCCCCCTCAAGCACCTCCTGAACCGACTCCGCTAAAATCGTTGCGCACCGCAGGATCATTGCGAAACCCGCCCCGGATCGCTATCGTGACGGCCTCATGATCATCGTTAAAACACCGCTCCGCATCAGCTTTGCCGGAGGCGGAACGGACCTCGCCAGCTACTACCAACACGACTTCGGCGCCGTGTGCAGCATGGCGATCAACAAGTACATTTACATCAGCGTGAATAGCCTCGCGAGCTACTTCCCCCACCGCTTCCGCGTCGCCTACTCCAAAACCGAACTCGTGCAGGACGTTCAAAGCATCGCGCACCCGATCGTTCGGACCGCACTTCAGGAACTGAAGTTCGACGAAGGCGGCATCGACATCAACGTCATGGCGGACGTTCCGGCCGGCACCGGCATGGGTTCAAGCTCGGCTTTTACCGTAGCCCTTACGCATGCGCTCTACTGCGCCAAAGGAAAGCTCCTCGGCAAGGAAGCGATCGCACGCGAAGCCTGCCGCCTCGAGATCGACGTCTTGAAGGCCCCGATCGGCAAACAGGATCACTACGCCTCGGCGTACGGCGGGATCAACTTGCTGAGCTTTTATCCGGATGAGCAAGTCCGTGTGGATCCTTTGCCAATCTCGCAAGCGCGGCGCGATCAGCTGCTCGGGAATCTGGCATTCTTTTATCTCGGTGGCGAACGCTCGGCCTCCGGCATCCTCGAAAAGCAAAAGGCCAACGTGCAGCAGCTGATGAAACCCCTCGATGTCATGCGCGAGCAAGCCGTTCGCGCGGCGAAGGTGATTCAGGAAGGAGATCTCGACGAGCTCGGCGAGATTCTCCGCGAGGGCTGGAACCTGAAGCGCAGCCTCGCCGAAGGAATCACGAACCCGCGCATCGAAGAAATGATGAATCGCGGTCTCGCCGCGGGCGCACTCGGCGGCAAGCTGCTGGGCGCAGGTGGAACGGGCTTCCTCCTGTTCTACGTCCGCCCCGAAAAACGCGAACAGCTTCACCGCGCGTTCGAAGGCCTCATGGCCCCCATCCCTTTTAACGTCGATACGCAGGGCACTTCCCTGCTGCACTACGGAAACTAACGGAGCCCTTCGCGATGACCTCCCGGCAAGAGAAGAATCACTGGCTAGCGGGCGAGAGCATCAAGGATTACCTCGTCGAGTACGGCAGCCAGCTGCAGGCGGCGATGGCCGCCCTCCCCTCCGAAGGCCTCGATCAGTTTCATCGTTTGTTGCTGGAGACCGTGAAAAACGGTCGACGCATTTACGTGGGCGGCAACGGCGGGTCGGCCGCAATCGCCGACCACCTCTGCTGCGACTTCACCAAAGGCACTCACGCCGCCGGACATCCCACGTTGAGGACGCATTCCTTGTCGGCCAATACGGCACTACTGACGGCGCTCTCGAATGACTTTAGTTACGACGAGGCTTTCTCAAAGCAACTCCAGATGCTGGGCGAGGCCGGTGACGCCGTGATTCTGATTTCTTCCTCAGGAAATAGCCCGAATGTCTTAGCCGCCGCCCAAACCGCTCGCGCGATCGGCATGAAGATTCTTGCCATGGTGGGGTTCAGCGGCGGAAAGCTACCCGCACTCGCCGACGCTAGCCTTCATGTCCGCGCCTCAAACTACGGGCTGGTCGAAGACGCGCATCAGGCGATTATGCACGTGCTCTCTCAGTGGATCGCGCGTGATCGGGAGTCTCGGTGAACTCCTCAATTAAAGTCTTGATCACGGGTGGCGCAGGTATGGTCGGCAGCCTGCTGGCCGAACGGCTCCTCGAAAAAGGCCATTCTGTCGTGAGTGTGGACGACTTCTCACTCGGCACGCGTCGGCATCTTGAGCCGGCGATGAAGCAAGCGGCTTATGCCTTCATCGAAGCTGACGTCAGTCAGCCGGACTGGCACTCCGTCCTGCAAGGTCGCTCGTTCGACGTACTCTTCCACCTCGCCGCTAACTCTGACATCTCGCTCGGTGGACGCGATCCGGTGAAGGATCTGCAGAAGACGTTCACCACGACGCTTCATTCGTTGATGGCGGCCAAGTCCCTCGGAATTCCCGACTTTGTCTTTAGCTCGAGCTCGGCCGTCTACGGACAAGACCCCGTGCTACCGACGCCGGAAGAAACTCCACGCATGCATCCAGTCTCCATCTACGGATCGGGCAAGCTCGCGTCCGAAGTCTTGATCAGTTCCTTTGTGGAGAACTTCGGGCTGAACGCCTGGATCTACCGCTTCGGCAACGTGGTCGGCAAACGCCTCACGCATGGCGTGATCTACGACTTCTTCCACAAGCTCAAGAAGACTCCTGATCGCCTAGTGGTGCTAGGAAATGGCCACCAAACGAAAACCTACATCGACGCCGAGGACTGTGTCGCCGGCATGGTGCACGGCCTTCTCCACGCGCGCCCTCGTGGAAAAACTCATTCCGACCGCTTCCAAATCTTTAACCTAAGCTCCGACGGCCATACTTCGGTCCGTTCCATCGCTGAGAACTGTGTCGCTCAGATGACCAGTGGATCAGCGCAGATCCAATACGGCTCCGATCCCATCGGCTGGGTCGGGGATGTCCCGAAAACGCACCTCGATACCTCCCGCATGCTTGCACTCGGCTGGAAACCTCGACGTAGCTCGGACGAGGCGGTCGATCACGCCATCCGCGACTTCACCGCGTGGACCAGAAACGGCTGAACATGGCGCAGGTCGGGACTCCCGTTATTCTGCTCGCGGGCGGACTCGGAACGCGACTTCGCGAACACGATCCGCTCCGCCCCAAACCCCTGGTCCCCGTACTCAATCGTCCGTTCATTGCCTGGCTGATCGAAAGCCTCGAGCGCTCCGGCTACTCCCGGTTTATTCTCTCCATCGGCTACCTAGCTGAGCAGTTCGAGTCTTATCCGTGGAAGAAGGAGTTTCCGAACTCAAGCGTCGAGCTCGTGCGTGAGCACGCACCCCTCGGAACCGGCGGCGCGGTCATGGAAGTCCTCAAGGCGTTTCCCGAAATCGAACAAGCCTGGATCGTCAACGGCGACACCTACCTCGAATCCGGTCTGCCCAGCGTTCCGCCTTCCACCCACGACGCCGCCTACCTCGCGCTGCCCCCTGGCGTGGTTTTCGATGCCCGGCCCAACCTCGTCGTGAAAGGCGCTCAACTCTTGGAAGTCGCCGAAAAAGAGACGGCCAGTTTGTTTGACGCCGGCGCGATCTTTTTGAAGCGGGCAGCCCTTCCTCATACTGCGCCCCCGGCTCCCTTCAGCGTGCACACGCTGCTTGCTCAGGCCTTCGCGCGCTGCGCGGTGGGATATCAGACTGTCTCGGGACTTTGTTACGACATTGGGACGCCGGCGCGGATTCAGCGGTTTGAGCGGTATCTTCAGACGAAGCGCTCGCCTTCAACTATCTGAGAAACTGAGGCCCGCCTTCTTTTGCCCAGCACCGCTACTGCTTGATATTGACTATAGTAAACCCTACTTTACTTTAATCTTGACTAAAGTAAAGTAGGGTTTACTATAGTCGTATGCGTTATAACGCTTTAGACATCCTCGCCGACCTTGAAAAGAAGATGGTCTTCCTAGGAGGGCCACGCCAGTGCGGGAAAACCACTCTGGCCAAAAAACTCATGGGCCAGTTCAGTCACCCGATCTATTTCAACTGGGATCAGGACGCGGATCGAAGGGCGACTCTCAAGTATGATTGGCCAGATGCGGCTGATCTGATCATTTACGACGAACTCCACAAGTTTCCCCGATGGAAGAATTGGGTCAAGGGTTGCTACGACACTCGTCCGGAACATCGTAAGATCCTCGTTACCGGAAGTGCCCGCCTGGACGTCTACCGCAGGGGAGGAGACTCTCTCCTCGGTCGCTATCACTACTGGCGATTGCATCCGTTCACCCTCTCGGAACTTCCGGCTAAAATTTCAATGAAGGAGGGCTTTCGTCGACTTCTGGAGTTTGGTGGGTTTCCAGAGCCGTTTCTTGATGCCAACGAGCGCGAAGCTCGGAGATGGCGCAAAGAACGGTTTGACCGCGTGCTTCGGGACGATGTCCGGGACCTTGAGAAACTGCGCGATATCCAGAGCCTTGGACTACTCGTTGATCTCCTTCGCACGCGAGTAGGGAGTCCGATCGTCGTGAAGAATCTCGCCGAAGATCTTCAAGTCTCTCAACCCACCGTGAAGCACTGGCTGGAAGTTCTAGAGAAGATGTACATCATCTTTCTGGTCAGACCGTATTCCAAGAATATCGCGCGGGCGCTCCTCAAGCCTCCGAAGGCCTACTTCTTCGATAACGCCGACGTGTTGGGCGACGAAGGGGCTCGGTTCGAAAACCTAGTCGCGACTCACCTCCTCAAATCGATGCACTACCTCGAAGACCGTGACGGACATCGTCTGGAGCTGCGTTACATCCGCGATAAGGAAGGGAATGAAGTCGATTTCGCGCTGCTGAAAAACGATCGCGTCGTCGAACTCGTCGAAGCAAAGTGGCAATCCGGTCAGGTTCACCCTGGCCTCAAGCGGTTTGCGGAGAAACTTAACGTTCCCGCCGCTACGCAGATCGTAGGAATGTCGCAGAGTGGCTATCAAATCAATCGCCTGAAAATCCGACCCGCCGTGGAGGACCTCGCCGCCCTGGAACGTCCGTCACTCACCTGAGTGATCATCCCTGAAATGGCTGACTTTCCCCCTTCCCCTCCCGCCCCTCACCCCCTACTCTATTGGGCATGACGAATCCCACCCCACTTCGCGTTCCTGGCGTCTGGTCTCGCAACTGGTTGGCGATTTCCCTGCTGGCCGGGAGCCTTGCTCTCTTGATTGTGGCTGCCGGCATTTACGGGCTGGCTGCGCCTGAACTTCTGACCAGTCTCGACAGCTGGATGCTGGGTGAAACCGAGTGGAGCATCGTTTTTCTGGCGAGCGTTGCGGTGATCGCAGCACTGGGGGTCGCGGCACTCGTTCATCGCATCCGCGTGGGCGTGCGCCGCGAGGGAGACCTGCTCGCAAAGCGCCTATTGGAACTCGAGAACTCCAAGGAGCTCTCCGAAATCCGCGTGACCGCGCAAGAGCAGCTCCCTCTGGAAGATGCCTTTCGCCATCTCGAAGACCGCGTCGCCTCGGAGAAGAAAGCCCTGGTTCAATCTGAAGTTCGCACCGCCCTTCTGCGCATGGCCTCTGGTCTGTCTGAAGATCTGGGCGCGCCGGTCGCGTCACTCCGTGCGTTCTCGCAAAGCTGGAAATCAGGAAATTCCACGCCGAGCACCCTATTGGACGAATCGCTCGCTCGCCTTGAGCGTCTCGTCGCCGAACTGAGCCCTTCTAAAAACGAACCTCACCTCGCGAGTGCTCAGATCGACGCAGCTCCCACCGCAGCGGCGCCCACTGAAGCCGCGCGAATGGTCCCCGTCGCGTCGCTTCTTCAAGAACTCGAAACTCGCGCTGCCGGCAGGCTCTTACCCTCGACGTCCATCGAGTCTGTCGAGTTCCGTCTCGCGATGACCGAAGTCGCCGTGGAGCACTGGCTCGCCGAAACGCTCAGCCATCTCACGAGCACGACCCAGCCCCTCACTCTCCGTCTGGAGACGAGTCCGTCCCAACGGATTCTAGGTTCGCTGGTCGACGGTTCCGGAAAAGTCACCGCGACGGCGCCGAGCCTTCCGCTACTCGCAGGAATTCCTGCGCCTTGGACCTTGGAGATTCCGCACCCCTACCGCGGCGAAGTCGTCGTCTTGGATCCGTCCGGAACGTTCGGAGAAATTCTCCAGACGCGCTGTGAACGCGGCGACTTCCCTGAGATCAATTCTCTCCAAGCCGTGACCACTCCCAAGGAGCTACAGGCCCTCCTTCAAGAAAAGCCCTCTCTTTTCGAAAAGGGCGTCTTTCTCATTGAGCCCGCACTCACCCTGGAAAAGCGCTCGGGCATCGAGTGGTCCGAATCTCTCGGACTATTGAAGAACACGGCCCTGATCACTCGCTACGCGCTCGATCCAAAGTGGACCGAGAAGGCGCTGCAAAAGAAAGTCCGCATGATCCCTGCGGCATGGCTATTTGATGCGCAGATTCAGAAGGCTCCGCCTC
>JBEIOW010000570.1:0-1760 GCA_040377385.1 Bacteriovoracaceae bacterium
CGGCATCGGCCAGAGCACTTGCGTAGGGATCGGCGGCGATCCGATCAATGGCACCAACTTCATCGACGTGCTCGAGGCGTTCAACAAGGATCCCGACACGCACGGCGTGATCATGATCGGCGAAATCGGCGGGACCGCCGAAGAAGAAGCGGCCGACTACATCAAGCGCGAGTTCAAAAAGCCCGTCGCCGGTTTCATTGGTGGCGCCTCGGCGCCTCCCGGAAAACGCATGGGCCATGCCGGTGCGATTATCTCGGGTGGTAAGGGCACTGCCGAAGAGAAGTTCCAGGCGCTCGAGCGCGCGGGAGTGAAGATCGCGCGCAGCCCAGCGGATCTGGGGACGACGCTCAAGTCGGCGCTCTAGATTTTCCCTCAATTACAGCGACTTACCGGCGCTTCATGGCCTTTCGTGCCGAAAGGGTGTGGGCCTTTTGGTCTGTCGATTCGGTGCTTGATTCGTCCGTCTCCCCATCTCAAAATATTCAGAAGGCTATGGCCTAAAATAAGGGGAAATTATGGTGCTTCGGTTTGTCCTTTTCGTTTGTATAGCAGCGCAGTCGACGGCAGCTCACGCTGAGTCGAGAGCCGATCTATTCCCGTGGGCGGGAGAGGGATTGCGATTGGCGAAAGACCTCGTGCTCGCGCCGAATCAAGCCGAGATTTGCCATTCGGAAAAATACGCAGGCGGCGTGGGCGGTCATTTGACCTGCTGCATTTCAACTCCAAGCTCAGACGTAAAGACGAGACGATTTATCTCTAAAGGTGAGTACTCGGTCGTGTTCGGTAAAGCGGGGACCACCACCAAGAGAATCGATTCTTCGTTCTCTCTTGAGATTCGGGGGAAGGGTCAGTCGTTCGTCTACGATTGTAACAAACGTTCCACCACCGGTATCAATGCAGAGATGATGAAGGAAAACCTCACCGGGATGGCGAAAAAGCATTTCTCGGCGACGTTCTTCACGCCGCTTGCACCTACTCAGGTGATCCAGCCGATCAATAGTCCTGGTTCTCAAGCGCAGCAGCCCTAGCATCGGAAATGGCGCGGCCGGCCCGCGTAGGCGGAGCCGGCCGGCAGATTACCCCAGGTACGCGGGTCAGCTGCGAGACGGCGTGCAGACTCCCTTTTCTCTGAGGATGCGAAGCGTCCCTTCCATCCGACGCAAGTGAAGATTGTACTCCTCGAAGTGAGCAATGCTCTCGTCACGGCGCTCGAAAGTGTCTTCACCGATGACGAGTGATGCACCGCTCGACAAGCCGACGGTCGTTCTGATCCGACATTCTTGGCGCTCGAAACGGCACTCGCGGAGGCGGTCCGCCTCAAAGGTAGCTTCGATCAAATCGTTCAGAGTGCGGAACTCTCGGGTCGCCCGAGAGCGGGTCTGCAGCCGGAACGGAAATTCCGCGCGTTCGTCGTCATTACGTTTCAGCTAACAGTCGATCCGTCTATCGCGGGGGCGAGTTCCGGGCGGCGGTCAGCGCTTCAAAGATGGGGCGCATCGGAACTGCCGCGCAGGGGCGAATCGAGTGAAAATAACGCAACAAGTCAACACTGAATGTTTACTTCGGGAGGGTGTGGGGGCGATCGAGCGGCCTCGGAGAGCCATCCCCCATGAAAAACTTAGGGATTTCGTTCTTCCGGTTCCCTCAGTTTTGCGTTACCCCTGAACAAACTTTAGGAGAACTCATGGCCATTGAACGTACGTTTTCGATCATCAAGCCGAACTCGGTGAGCAATAATCACATGGGCGAGATCATGAGCC
>JBEIOW010000317.1:0-3521 GCA_040377385.1 Bacteriovoracaceae bacterium
CAAGGCGGAACTTGTCGGTTGCCGTCGTGAGCAGTGTTTTGAGTTCTTCAGAGGCCTCGATTTTATAGCCGGTAATTTCTTCGAACTGATCTCCGCTTGGAATGGCCGGGACCTTCATACCCATCACCACTTGAGCGCTGATCATGAATTGACGAGGAGTTCCCCCTTCAACCGCGGTGACTTGAAACTTGGCGGTCGGATTGAAATAGGCGCGCCCTTCGCGCGTGAAGTCGCGCATGTAGCTGATGCGGTTCGTGGTGCGGTCAGCGGCGTAGAAGGACGGGTGGTGGTAGGTGATCCCCGTGTCCGTGATTCCGAGCTTCACCCACGAGCCGTCAACCCGTACACCGCCGCCGATGTCGGACTCGGCTTGGCGTACGAACTCCAGAGCGCCGATGCGCTCAAGGCCGCTAAAGCCGGCGTCCGATGAGCGACCGCTGGCGGCGGCTGCCAGAATGGCGTCTAAGTCGAGCGTGAGTCCTTCGGTCGATGCGGTGTGATCGCGGACCGCACGAATGGCTCCTCGCTCGTAATGGACGGGGCGGACGTACATTCCTGCTGGGAAACGGACACGCTTGAGTACACCAAGCAGGTCATTCTGCGAGTAGGGGAGGAGAAAAGCGGAGTAGCCGGTGCCCTCATCTGCGGTGAGTAGAATCGCGCCGGCAGATTGCAACGTCTTCGTCGTTTCGACGAACGCTTGCGCGTACGATGCAGAGCCCGCTGCGTGGAGGCGCTCGAACGCTTCGGGTGAAAACGTGGCTTCAGCTTCGAAGTAGAGTTTACCGGCTCGGTTGTGAACGACGACTTGGGAGTCGCCCGGTCCGGGGATGAAGTCGGCTTCGCCTACCGGGATATGGGATCCATCTCCACCGGTGTAATCGGGAATATTGGAGGGTTCTGCTGCCTGCTTCGAGCACCCAGTCAAAATCGCGCTCAGGAGGAGAAGGCAGAGAGAAAAGTTCGGTAGGGATTTACGCATGAAGTGACATCTTCTTTCAGTAGAGAGAGGTGGACCAGTGTGTGGTCAACGCTCAGCAATGCTTAAGCCAACGGCTGGTTTCTTAATCAGAATCACTTCTTAATGCAATGCAGTTTGACTGATTCATGGATTAACGCATCGAGTTGTCTGTAAATATTACGCAAGTGCACGCACCCCCCGGAGCAGCTTCAACACCAGTCGTCGACCGCCCCTGGAAAGCGCTGGGCTGGATGGCGGGAAGCTCGCTGTTCTTTTCTCTGATGTCAGCGCTCGTGAAGGATCTATCCGCAGCAGGAATTCCTTCTCAAGAGATCGTATTTTTTCGGGCGTCGATCAACTGCGTGATCGCCGCGCTGTGGATGAAGGCGGCTGGCGAGACGTTCTTTCCTCCGATGAAACGGCTGCTCGTCGTACGTGGTCTAGCGGGTTTCCTTGCGGTCACCTGCCTGTTCTACACGCTCGGTAAGCTTCCGCTTCCGGTCGCTTCGCTTCTCAACTGGAGCTCGCCGCTCTGGGTGATCCTTTTTTCGTGGATGCTGATTGGTGAAAGAACGGGCCGAAAAACAATCATTTGGGTGATGGTGTCCTTGGTAGGACTCATCCTGCTCCTCGATCCGGATTGGGCAAATTTTCAAACCGCGTTTCCGCTCGGGGTGGTCGGGATCGGAATCTTAGGCTCTGCAGCGGCGGGTGCCGCGTACGTCGCGGTTCGTGCAGCGACGCGAAGGGTCGGAACTAACGGGATCATTTTCTATTTTACCTTCACGGCCACGCTCCTATCTTTGCCTTCGCTTTTCTTCCAAGGCGGCTTTGCTGCGCCGGATGGGCTGTCCACTTACAGGTTAATCGGCATGGGCTTGTTTGCCACAGCGGGTCAATACATGATGACCGAGGCGTACCGATACGCACCGGCTGGAATCGTGAGCACGATGAACCTTTTGAATGTGGTTTGGGGGTCGGTCCTCGGGCTTTGGCTTTTTGGTGAGTCACTGCATGGGGTTCAGTGGGTCGGGATGAGCTTTCTTGCGATCGGAATCGCTCAGGTGACGCTGAGCACTGGAAAACGGAAGCCTGCTTGAGGTATTCGTACGTTCGGAATGAAAGCAGTCAGCCCCTCATCTGAAGACCCGGTTTGGTGGGATCCATTGTCCCCGATGGGTTCCGCAGTGCGTTATGTCTCTGGTCTTTCACCACGATTTAACTGGGTGGGGATCTACGTTCTGAAATCAGCCGGGAAGGGGAAGCCTGGCTATCTTGAGCTCGGTCCCTATTTGGGTGCGAAGACGGATCATACCCGCATCGCAGTCGGTAAAGGGGTCTGCGGAACGGCGGTTGCCGAAAATCGGGACCTCAACGTCCCGGATGTGAGCCAGTCCTCCAATTACCTGGCCTGCAGCATCGAAACGAAGTCTGAGTTGGTGGTGCTGATCCGCGACCAATCAGGTAAAATTCTGGGACAGATCGACATCGACAGCCATGACCACGCCGCTTTCGGTCCCGAAGAGGAAAGCGCTGTTCGAAAAGTCGCCAATGAATTGGGAGTACGATGGTCCGTAGCAAGAAAACACAGCCCACGCTCGACGCGCTGATCTTTTCAACGCCAGAGCAAAAAGTCCTTCGTTACCTGTTGTCCGAGCCGACGACGACGTTCACGTTGCGCGTGATCTCATCCAAGCTGAAAGGCATTCGGGGTCTCGGCGGTGCGGAAGGCATCACGAAAATTCTGAAGGACTTCCAAGAAATCGGACTGATCGATGAGATCGACAATGGGCGCGCAGTGCGACTCAAGGACGACATCCCGTCGCTTTCTCTGCTGAAAGCATTCTCCGCGCTTTGCGACCTGGAAGGTTTGCGTCCGCAGCTGGAGACGATCACGACGAAGGCCGTGCTGCACGGAGCGCGCGCCAAGGGCGTTGCACGCTCGGACAGCGATTACGATTTCTACGTGGTTTCGGATCGTCCAGAGGAAGTCGCCCGGGTGATCGCCGGCCATCCGCTCGCCAAGAAAATCGCGCTCACCGTGAAAAGCGGAGGAGATGATCGCCGAATGGAGCGAGAGGACCCCTCGTTCGCCAAGCGGATTGAAGAGGGCATTTTGCTCTGGGGCAGCTCTTGGTAACTAAGTACAAGATCCTCGCAATCGCTGCGCCGATCATCCTCGTGCTCGACGTGTGGACGAAGTTGCTGGTCTTGGATCGTTTTCACTTAGGCGAATCCATTCCAGTGATCGAGGGTTTCTTCAACCTCACTTATGTCCGCAATACGGGCGCAGCCTTCGGGATGCTCGCGGATGCCGATGCAAGGTGGAGGGAGCCGTTCTTCATCTTGATTCCCTTCATCGCGATTGGCGCGATCGGTTACCTCTTCAAGAAGACCCCCGACAAGGATCTCCGTTTCGCTTGGGGACTGACCCTGATCTCCTCAGGCGCGGTCGGTAATTTGATCGATCGCATTCGGTACGGCTATGTCGTGGACTTCCTCGATTTCCACTGGATGGAGCGCTATCACTTCCCGGCGTTCAACGTAGCAGACTCAGCCA
>JBEIOW010000485.1:0-2325 GCA_040377385.1 Bacteriovoracaceae bacterium
GTTGAAGCCCAAGACCACCAAGAGGATGCACAGCCCTGGCAGCGTCACCATGGACGGATTGCTCTCGATGAATGCGCGCGAGTCGGCGAGCATGGTGCCCCATTCGGGCGTGGGAGGCTGCGCGCCCAAGCCCAAGAATCCGAGTGCGGCAGCATTGAGGATACCGTCGCTGAATCCGAGCGTCGCTTGGACGATCAACGGCGCCATGCAGTTGGGCAGGATGTTCACGAGCATTTGCCGCCCGTGCCCGGCGCCAAAGCTGCGCGAGGCGATCACGTACTGCTTGTTTCGCTCAGCCATAGCGGCGGCGCGCACGAGGCGGACAAACTTGGGGAGTTCTACGAGCGAGACGGCGATCACTGTGTTGACGAGACTCGTGCCGAGCACCACGACGACGACGATGGCGAGCAGGATGCTTGGGAGGGCGAGCTGAATGTCCATCAGGCGCGAGATCACCTGGTCGATCTTTCCGCCGAAGTAGCCGGCGGCGAGGCCGAGTAGGGTCCCAATCGTCGCTGCGACGAAGACGACGAGCAAACCGATCCCCATCGAGACGCGAGATCCGTGGATGAGGCGACTCAGGATGTCTCGACCGACGTCGTCGGTGCCAAAGGGGTGAGTCATGGTCCCGCCTTCGGCCCAGAAGGGAGGGGTGCGGAGCTGGTCGGAGAAAAGCTCCGTCGGATCGTGAGGCGCGAGCCAGGGGGCGAAGATCGCGAGCAGCAGGAAAAATGCGATGACGCCCATGCCGATGACGGCGCCGCGGTTTTGGCGGAAGAACCACCAGAATTCCCGGATCGAGCTCGGGGCGGAAGGCTCCTCGGCGGGAGGGAGGGTGTCGACTTGCGAAGGGGGAAGAATCGCTTCGGTCATCCGGTCTCCTTCCTTAGTTTTTCCGCATCCGGGGGTTGATCCACGCGTAGAGGAGATCGACGGCCATATTTATCGTCACGATGAGCACCGCGATCATCAAGATGCCGCCTTGAATTACGGGATAGTCCCGCGCGACGACGCTCGCCACCATCCAGCGGCCGATTCCCGGCCACGAGAAGATGGTCTCCGTGAGGATGGCTCCAGTGACGATTGTCCCGAGTAGCAGCCCGATGACGGTGATGACTGGAATCAGAGCGTTGCGGAGCGCGTGCAACCAGAGCGTGCGGGAACGCGAGAGTCCTTTGGCTTTGGCGGTGCGGATATAATCTTCACCGATCACTTCGAGCAGGCTCGAGCGAGTCATGCGCGAGATCGTTGCGAGCGGAATCGTTCCGAGCGCGATCGCGGGGAGGAGGAGGTGGTTGATCGCGCTCCAGAACGCGCCCCACTTCTCGGCGAATTCAGCCTGCATGCGCCAAACATCGAGGAGCAAAAAGCCGCTCCAGGTCGGGACGTCGTACATCACCGCGATCCGGCCCGAGACGGGAGTCCAGCCCAGCGTCACCGAGAAGAGAAGGATCAACAACAGACCCCACCAGAAGATCGGCATCGAATAGCCGACGAGCGAGCCGCCCATGACCAGATAATCGAGCCAGCTATTGCGCTTCAGCGCGGCAAGGATGCCGAGCGGAAGTCCGAGGAGTACGGCCCAGCCTAGCGCGAGCAGACCGAGCTCGAGGGTCGCTGGAAAGCGGGACCAGAACTCGCGAAGGACCGGCTCTTGCGTGTGAATGGAAACGCCGAAGTCGCCCTGAAGCGCATTGCCCACGAACTTCAGGTACTGGCGATAGATCGGAAGATCGAGGCCAAGGTCACCCCGGATCTTGGCGATCGTCTCCGGAGACCCACCGCGCTCCCCGAGGAGGAGCTCGGCCGGATCTCCGGGAACGAGTCGAATCAGACCGAAGGCCACGATCGAGACCCCGATCAGCGTCGGAATCAGGATCGCGAACCTTCGGAGCAAGAAAGAGAGCATCGGAGAGTGCGTATCCTTCCGCGACTACTTCAGGGTGACTTCGGTGAAGACGTCGCCGCCGAACGGATCGATCTTGTAGCCTTGCACGTTCGCAGTCATCGCGCGGAACACTTTGGAGTGCGCGAGCGACACCCAAGGTGCCTTGTCCTTAAAGACGAGCTGCGCCTTCTTGTAGAGGTCCGTGCGTTTTTTCACGTCCGCAACCTGACGCGCTTCCGAGACGAGCTTCTCGAACTCCGGATCGCACCAGCGGCCGCGGTTACCGCCGGCTTCGACGGCCGCGCAGCCGAGCAGCACGTTCAGGAAGTTGTCCGGATCGCCGTTGTCGCCCGTCCAACCAAACTGAATCAGGTCGAACTCGGAGGAGTCTTTGGACTTCGAGAGGTACGTCGGCCAGTCAAACGTCACGAGCTTCA
>JBEIOW010000196.1:0-4900 GCA_040377385.1 Bacteriovoracaceae bacterium
GTTCCATCATCGTTCGCGTTTCTGGATGGGCTACCGCCGTGAACTCTTCGTAGGCTTGAAGTCCAGTCAGCACAGAGGCGTACAACATGCCGATCGCCAGGACTGAATTCAAAATTCGGTGGGTCTGGGTCAATGTCTTTAGATGCCGTTCGCGAAGCAGAAGGACTCCGGCGATGAAGACTCCCACCGCAAAAAGCACGTTTAACGGAGCTAAGAGGTCCTGCGATCGGAGGTGATTGTGGACGACGATTTGAGCTAGATAGTGCGCGGCATGAATCAAGCTGGCGATATAGGCGACCACTAGGAGGAGGACTGGAAAGGCGAGCATGAGAATCAGGCCGGTAGCGAGCATTCTTAGTTTTCGATTTAGGTCCGGCTGGGTCGAGGGTACTACCTGTGCAGTCGGTGGCATGGGCACCTCCGTGCGCTGGCTCCGCTCCCGGCGTTTGCCGATGAGGTAGAGAGGCCAAAAGAGGCCGAGCGAGAAGGGCACAAGATAGATCGAGTAACGCCAGTCAAAGGGGGCTGCATTCGCATTCGGTGCTAGCCAGGTGATTGTCACCGCCAAGACCTGAGCGCCAATAAAGATCACGCATCCGACTCTAGAGAGCGAAACTCCGGGCCAGTGCTTCCAGCGCGTGCGCACCAGCGATCGAACCCCGATCGTTGCGACAAAGGCCAATGAAGTGATGGCAAGAACGAGCGTTGGGAAGTTGTGCCAACCAAAGGCGGCGAAGAACAAGGTCGAGGCAATGGTTGTCCAAATCGCATAGATCTCGATCAGGGTTTGGGTCGTGGTGCCGAGCGTGCCGGGCCTCTTCTGGTTCATAGGGTCTGGCTCATAGGGGAAAGTTTAACTCGACGAAGTTAGGCTGGGGTCAAATCTTTTCGGGCGAGGATGGATCTGGTCTCTGCTGAGCGGAAGCGTTGATGCCGTTCCTTGCCCACCGCTCCGGTTTCCGGTAAGCCTTAGACATGGCGACGATCCTTGCTCCCCACGAAGTCCGCGACGCGGTAGCGTCCATGTCCGAGAAGCTCGCTTTCCTCCGGGGGTCTCTTTGACCTCCCGGTCAAAAAACGCCGGATCGCCGAACTCGAAGACGTCTCCTCCCAACCCGAATTCTGGAACGACAACCGCAAAGCGCGGCAGCTGACCCAGGAAAAATCTCGCCTCGAAAACGAAGTCAACGCGTTCGAAACCCTCGAGCGGGGCTTAGGCGACGTTCAAGCCATGCTCGAGCTCGCCAAAGAAGCCGGTGACGGCTCGCTCGATGCCGAGATCTCCGGGATGATCACGGGTCTCGGCGCTGAATTCGAAAAGATGGAGTTCCAAAAGCTCCTCTCCGAAGAAGCCGATCCCAAAAACGCCATCATCACGATCAATGCCGGCGCCGGCGGGACCGAGAGCCAAGACTGGGCGCAGATTCTTCTCCGCATGTACATGCGCTGGGCCGAAGCCAAGGGTTTCAAGTCACAGCTCATGGACGCGCTCCCGGGCGAGGAAGCGGGCATTAAGAACGCGACCCTCACCGTGTCGGGACCGTTCGCCTACGGGCAGCTCAAGTCCGAGGCCGGCGTCCATCGTCTTGTGCGGATCTCGCCGTTTGATTCGAACGCTCGACGCCACACTTCCTTTACATCGGTTTACGTCACGCCCGAGATCGATGATGACTTCGAAGTCGTGATCAATCCGGCTGATCTTCGCATCGACGTGTATCGCGCCGGCGGGAAAGGCGGTCAGGGCGTCAACACCACCGACTCCGCCGTCCGGATCACTCACTATCCCTCGGGCATCGTCGTGGCCTGCCAGCAGGAACGGTCGCAGATCAAGAACAAGGACCTCGCGATGAAGGTTCTGAAGTCGCGCCTCTATGAGCGCCACTTGGAAGAAGAACATCAGAAGCAGCAGGCAATCGAAGCCACCAAGAAGGACATCGCTTGGGGATCGCAGATCCGTTCCTACGTGATCCATCCTTACAAAATGGTAAAGGATCACCGCACGGGCTACTCGAGCTCGGCCGCAGAAAAAACCCTCGACGGTGATCTCGACGAATTCATGAAGTCCTACCTCACGTGCCGACTTACGGGTGAATGGGCCCGCGGCGGCAGCGACGAGGTCTGAGCGTGGCGCCCGAACGTAAATCATCCGCCGAGCCGTGGTGGTCCAAAGGCGTCCGATTCGAATGTCAGGGTTCTGGCCGCTGTTGCGTCTCGCGCGGCAAGTACGGCTTCGTTTACCTGAATCTCCCCGACCGCAAACGCATGGCGAAGGCTCTCGGGCTCTCGACTGCTGAATTCACCCGCAAGCATTGCGATAAAAGCGACGGCTGGGTCTATCTCAAGGGCCCGGCTAAGGATTGTCAGTTCCTCGAAGGCACGCGCTGCGGAGTGTACGAAGGCCGGCCGATGCAGTGCCGGACTTGGCCGTTCTGGCCGGAAAACATGACCCCCAAAGGCTGGTCGGTTGAAGTCGCGAGCTACTGTCCCGGGGTGGGCAAAGGTCCCGTTGTCCCTGCCGAGACGATTCGTGCGGAGCTCGAACTCCACCACGAGTGGGAAAAGATCGACTAACAATGAGTAAGCCCGCGACTCGAATTGATGCCTTCACCGCGCGTCGGCTTTCCGCATTTATTGAAAAGCACCGGCACTCGACCGGGCAGCTCCCGACGCTTCAGGATTTTGAGGTCGCGGGTTTTGAACGTTCGCTCATTGATCGGGCCGTGCGCGAGGACTTGCTCGTTCAGCAGTACATCAACCTGACGAACGGACCGATGGTGAAGGGTTACGTGCTGAAGCAGCCCGATTGATCGACGGGATTGGCCACGACCGCACTTCCTCAGAATCCGGCGAGCTGACGAATCCACGCGCGAAGGCCACGAAAGATCGTTTCCTCGCACGGTTCTCCGCCTTGGAGGGAGACGGGCTGCGCGCTCGAATTGAAGAGCGCCGCGATGAATGGAGCTTCCGTTTTTTCCGCGCGGAGCCAGAGCAGGGTGCCTTGCTGAGTCTCGTAAGGTTCAAACCGGAAGCGCATCTCTTTAGCCTGCGTGATCGCTGGTGTGAGCAAGGTACTGCCGGCCTCGAGCCAGTACCGGCAGAGCGTCCGGATCGCTCCGGCTTCGGCGACGGCTGGAGATCCCGGACGGCTTGCCTCCAGATCCGCGAATTGTTCGACGCCGAGGAAGGGATGGTCGGTATTGACCTGGCCATGGTGCCATGGAAGGGCGGGTTCGGCGCGGACTTGGAGCTGCACTCCGTACGTAAAGGCGCGTCCGCCTTCGGAAGTGAACGCGATCGAACCCGTGACGCCATCCGGGTTCCCGGGCTCGCCGAAAGGCAGGGCGAAGTCATCTCCCACACGATAACGCGTGAAAGAGGATCCGGTCGCCGGGTGTTGGAAGTGGGGAGAGAATAAGTCCGCGACGATTTGGCGCACGAGCGGACTCTCTTGTTTCCAGTACTGAACGTCGCCACTCCGGACTCCCGTCAGAACAGGGCGAATCAGGGAGTAGATCGCTTCGTGAATGAGCAGGCCTGCCTGGTGGATCGCGGGCATCCGTTCCCAGAGTGACTTTTGGATGAGGATGGAATGGTTTCGGCGTATCGCCGCTTG
Organism: Bacteriovoracaceae bacterium; assembly: GCA_040377385.1. Classification (GTDB taxonomy): domain Bacteria; phylum Bdellovibrionota; class UBA1018; order UBA1018; family UBA1018; genus JBEIOW01. The sequence goes on from JBEIOW010000196.1 coordinate 3,614, forward strand.
GCGGAGACGCTCTCGAGGAACAGAGATCAGGAGATCTTCGTCAATCACATCTCCGAGCGACTCTCCCGTCCAGCTCCAGCGGTAGCTGCCGAGAGCGATCAGCAAGGAGTAGGCGGCCACCGGTTCTACGGCGCAAAGTTTCTGCGCCGTCAGCTCGAGGGTGGTCTCGGTTACCGGCGCGCCCATAAAGATCCGTCGCAGTTCCGATCGGACATAAGCTTCGTGTTTAGGTTGAGGGAAGAAAAACTCGCCGGAAACTGCGGAATCTTCGATCCCGGCTTCCACGAAATCGAGGAGGAGAGCTTCTTCGCCCCGAAGGACAGCGTCTGCTCCGTTCCCGACGGAATGGCCAGCGAACGCGATTGGCATCAGCACGAATCCGCTGAGTGCGGCGAGAAGCAGGGAGTGGGTGATCATGACTTGGACTCCTCCGAGAGCGGAATGAAATGCATACAGAGCTTATAGACGGAGCGTTTCCGGCCCCGTTCGAGTTCCTGGCAAAGCGCATCGCGGAATTCACGAATTCGGCGCTTGGCGAGCGGCAACTGATCGGGATCCATCGCGATCGTGATGGAAGTCGAGTCGCGCGCGGCGAGGGGTTTCTCCTCAAGCGTGCGGCGGATACGATCCAGGTCCTCAAGGTGGCTTCGTCGCACGGATGAGCTGAGGATCTCGTCGCTCGTTGTATACTGCGCTCCGGTCGTATGAAGTGCCCCTGCGCCATCGCGATGGAGGAGTTCGAGTCGTTCCAGTCGCGCAATGGCCTCGCGGGTTTCGGTGAGCTTCAAGCCGAGCCGCCGCGCGATCCAGGCGGGATCCGAACGGAAGTCTTCCGTCTCAGCGAGGGAAAGTATCGAGAAGTGGTGGCCTTCGGCGATCGCGCGAAACTGATCCGCCTGGAGTTGGAGCGCTGTTCGGGGCGGAGTAGGCGGAGGGACTTTAAGGCGTGCTCCTCGTTTCGGTGAGGCAACCGCGAAAGCGGCGAGGAGTTCAGACGCTTCGGTCGGCTCGAGCTCCAGTCGCTCCGCGATCCTCGCTGCGACTTTGCGCGAAATACGTCGTTTGCCATTGAGGATCTCGGAGACAGCGGAGGAGCTCAGTCCCAGCTTTCGCGAGAAGGAGCGAAGAGAATACGCCGTATTGCGAGCCCGGATCGAATCGAGTCGCTCTCGCAGCAACGTTTGTACAGCCCACTGTTCCCGCATGACCGGCGCGTGTCCTTTCGCGCCGGTCAATATCGATTCGATCCCTGTCGGGCAATCGCTATTTTGGACCAAAGTGCTCCAA
>JBEIOW010000452.1:0-2534 GCA_040377385.1 Bacteriovoracaceae bacterium
CATCAAAAACGAGCGCGCCGTTGACCGTTGGAATCCCACTCTTGTTGCCGCCATGCTCAACCCCGCGACGCACGCCTTCGAGGAGTCGGCGCGGGTGCAGGATACGATCCGGAAGTGGCCCCGTGTGATCCGGAGATGCCACGCAGAAGACGTCCGTGTTGAAGATCGGCTTGGCGCCCAAACCGCAACCTAGGATGTCGCGGTTGACACCGACGATTCCGGTGAGCGCGCCGCCGTACGGGTCAAGCGCCGAAGGGCTGTTATGCGTCTCGACCTTGATGCAGATCGCGTCTTCATCGTCGAACGCGACGATGCCCGCGTTATCTTCAAAAACAGAGAGCAGCCAGTCTTTCGGGATCTCGCGCGTCGTGCCCGCGATCGTGGTCTTGAAGAGACCGTCGACGACCTTGGGGACTTCGGGCGCCGTACCCGTCTTGTCGGAGTAATGAATCTTCGCGCCGAAGATCTTGTGTTTGCAGTGCTCCGACCAGGTTTGCGCCAAAACCTCGATCTCGACGTCCGTCGGATCTGCCGGCAAGCCGAGCGCCGAGCGCCGCTCTTTCTCGGCTGGCGCGCTGAAATGATCGCGAATCGCGCGCATCTCCTCAACCGTGAGCGCCCAGAGGCGCTTCTGGCTCAAGGCGCCGAGTTCCGCGTCCGAGAGGGGTTCGATCGAAATCGTCTCGACCTGTTCCGAGCCTCGCAAAAGCACGCGCGGGAGATCCCGCTTGATGCGTTCGGAGTGGAAGCGATCGCTGCGCGTGAGCTCGACCTCAGAGAGCAACGTCCAGGTCTCAATCAGCTCGTTGCAAAGAATCTCGCGCGCGATAACGGCGAGGCTGTCCTCATCCAGCTCGGGACCTTCCACCAACAAGAGGCTTCCGCTCGCGGCGCGCGCATCGGGAAATTTTTGGTGCGTGATGATTTCAAACGCCTCGAGCCCCGTGCGCGCCAGGTGGTCAGTCACGCCCGGGCGGAAACGGCGCTCGATCGCCCAGAAACGACCGGGCCGGTTCGGTGCGGATTCCATCAAATCAACGATGCCACCGCGCTTACCGGCCGCCGATGGGATGACGTTCCCGCTGAAGAGCCAGTGCAGCACGCGGTCCCAATAGATCTCGGTGATCGCCGGGATCATCTCCTCGCGCGAGAGAGGAAGGTCTAGCCAATGCACGTCTACCCAGCGCGCCCAGCGCACTTTTTTTCGAAGCTCAGGAAACGCGAGATCCAACCGGCGCAAAACGCCTTCGGCGATCGGATCAGCGAACTCGGGACGGTAGGCCACTTCAACGCGAGCGAACACAGAACCTCCTGCCCGGACCAGGGCGAGCGATCACTTCAAAATTTCCGGAAAGCAGCCAGCCGAGCGTCTCCGGGTAGATCCGGTGCTCCAGCTCCAAGCCCAGCGCTTCGACTTCGTCCGCCGAAGCGCAACCGGCGATCGAAAACGCCTCTTGCGCGGCAATCGGACCGCCGTCGACTTCCTTCTCTACGAGATGCACCGTCACGCCGGCGACTGCGCAGCCACGCTGGAATGCCTGGGCGTAACTGTCCTTGCCGGGAAAGGCCGGCAGGAGAGACGGATGAACATTCACGATCCGGTGGTAGTTTTGTCCGCGTGGCGCGCGATAGCGCGCGAGCAGCGGTGAACCTAAAATGCGCATATAACCCGCAAAGACCAGCCACTCCGGATTCTCCGCGCCCAAGCGATCGAGGATGAGCTCCTCGTGACGATCGCGACGAAGCTCAATGTCCCCACCCGGAACGCTCACATCGGTCGGCGGGACGACGTGGACCTTGATCCCGCGCGCACGCGCTTTTTCGATCACGGGCGCGCCGGGCCGATCGCAGACGACCGAAGTGATTTCAGCCGCCAGTCGCCCAGCCTGAATCGCGTCCGCAATGGCGTCAAAATTTGAGCCGCGTCCGCTAGCGAAGATCGCGATGCGAGTCATGACTTCGCTCCTTTGCCAATATCGGTGCGGAAGTGCATCCGCGGAAACTTCACACCGTCCATCGCCGCGTAGGCGTCGGCACGCGCGGACGCAAGCGTCGGTCCTCGACCCATCACCCCCAAGACGCGCCCGCCATTCGTCACCCACTCCCCGCTGGGCAGGCGTTTAAGTCCGGAGACAAAAGCGTCGGGAGCAGCTGGGAGCGGCGTGCGCAGCGGAAGCCCCTTCTCCGGAGACTCCGGATAGCCAGGAGCCGCCGCGACGACGAAAACGCTCGCGTCCTTCGCGAACGGAATCTTTCCTTCGAGCAGACTCAATTCCCCTCGCGCGCTCGCTTCGAGCCACGGGTAAACGTCGCCTTCCCACCGATCCAGCAACACTTGCGCCTCCGGATCACCGAAGCGCGCGTTGAACTCGATCACGTTCAGCTGATTGCTGGCGCGGTTCCACATCAGCCCCGCGTAGAGGACGCCGCGGAACGGAGTACCCCGGCGTCGCATCTCGATCATCGTCGGCTCAAAAAGTTCGCGTCGAACTCGCTCCTCAAAATCTTCCGGCAGCTCAGGAACAGGCGAGAAA
>JBEIOW010000050.1:0-8849 GCA_040377385.1 Bacteriovoracaceae bacterium
CCGTCGCTGTAGCGGGCGTGCTCGAAGGCTGAAGCTGCGCGGGACGATGCGGAAAGGGACCAGGATGTCCGAAAGATCCGGCCGCGCGCGCGGCAGCGGCGGTGACTCGAGCGGAATTCAGGGGTGCAGTGGGCGGAGGGCTGAGCGGCGCCGCCTGGGGCTTGGCCCGTAAGGTCGATGAGGCCATTCCAGTCGAGGCGGACTTACTGACTGGAGTGTACGGAAGCCCTTCCGAGAAAGGGTGGAAGCCCAAGCCAGAAGTGATGGGCTTGAATCGCAAACCAGCATTCACGGGGGTCGATTTCGGCGCCAAGGTCGGCGCGGGATTCGAGAGGGGTTTGCCCGCCGGAGATTCTGCCATGTAAATAAGCTCGCACTCCAGAGAGCGAGCTGTCAACGCTGTCGACGCATCTCCATGGCGATCGCGGCGATGGAAGCGATCGCCGCGGTTTCCGCGCGAAGCACGAGGGGGCCAAGCGAGACCGGGGTACCGGACACCGCGAGGAGCTCTTTCTCCTGATCGCTCCACCCGCCTTCAGGTCCGATGAGAATCCGAAACGGGCCCGTTGGCGCAGAAAGGGAGGCTTCGGAGTAAACGTTCGTCAGCAGGGGCAGACGATCACGATCAGACTCCATCGCCACCCATCGAGGCGAAGCGGCGGAGAACTTGCGTGCACTCAGGTGCAGAGGAAGCGCGACAGGAAGAGCGACTTCCATCGTCGTCAGGCGACCGCATTGCTTGAGTGCTTGATCCGCGATTTTTTGCCAGCGGGCCTGGAAGGCTTCCGGGCCTTTTCGGTCCATTTGCACGATGGTGTGCGCCGTGGTGAGCGGGAAAAGTTTGCTGAGCCCGAGCTCTACGGCCTTTTCCACGACCCACTCCATCGCGTCCCCTTTCAGGATCGCGATTTCGAGCTCGATCGGCAAAACCGCGTCGCCCGAATCCGAGCGCAGGGAGGTTTTGGAAACGGAGTCGTCCCAGACGAGTTCTACCCGATCGCCACGAATTTGTAGCCGCGCGACGCAGGAGCGTCCGGCGCCATCGAGCGCTTCGATGCATTCGCCGTCGCGCATACGCAGCACCTGAATCAGGTGATTCGCCTCGGATTCAGCCAGGGGCTCGCGGCGTGCGGGGGTCGGTAGCTGTGAACAAAGAACGCGTCTCATCGTCTGAACTGTCTTACCAGAGCGTCGAATCCGCCGCTGAGAGAAAGGTTCTCCTGCGAACCCTGGGGAGCCCCAAAAGGAGTGCTCGCCAGGTCTCGACGCAGGACGAGACCGACGTTCCAGAAGTAAAGAGGCAGATAGGGCAGGTCTTCCCAGGCTTTACGTTGCACTCGGGCGAAGGCCTTGGCGCGTTCGCCAGGCTCGGACTGCGACATGGCGTGCATCAGCCACTGGTCCATTTCGGCATCGGCATATCCCCAGCGGTTGTTCTGCTCTTTGGAATGCAGCGTGCGGAACAGAATGGCGCCATCCGAGATCCCGACCCAGCGCGAGGCATGGATCTGGTAGTTACCCTGCTTCACGGTGGACTGAAAGACCGCAGGTTCGATGACTTCGAGGCTCAGCTCAATTCCGACTTTCGCGAGCATCTCGCGAAAGAGAATCGCCTGCTCATAACCCTCGCGGACCGGAGTGGTTTTGTACTTCAGTCGAAGACGAATTCCGTCTTTACCTCGCGGATAGCCGGCGCGTTCGAGTAAAACCTCCGCTTGTACTGGGTCGTAGCGGAGCTCTTGGGGTGAGGCTTCAGGTAGCTTCGCGGAGAGGAGTGAGCCAGCGACTTCTCCGAAGCCAAACATCTTGTGGCTTACGATGGCTTCGCGATCGATCGAGCGAGCGATGGCTTCGCGCACATCACGTTTGGAGAGAATGGGATCGCGTAAGTTGAACGCGAGGTAGCTCACGGTCGTCCCATGGCGCTGCCAGAGATCGAAGCGATCCGGGTAGCGTTGATGAATCCAGCGAGTCTTGGAGAGCGAAAGCGTATTGAGCGCGAGATCGGCTTCGCCGCGAACCATCTTCAATGTTCGTGTCCCCTCTTCCCTCACGAAATCGAACCGCAGCGGAGGATAACCCTCGTCCACCGGATCGAGTTCAAGATGGGTTTCGGGATGGAGATCATTTCGAGAGTTTCGGTAAGCTCCAGAGCCGATCATGGCCTCCCCGGTCACGGGTTCTGAGCAAGGCGGCTGATTCTCGCCAGTACGGAAGAATCGGAGTGCGCTCGCGTTTTTAGGCAGGTAGGGGTCGGCGACTCCGAATGTGAACCGCAAACCTTTTTCGGCTCCCTTGGGTGTCTGCACGAGATCCGTGGATTGCCACTGGGCAAAGGTCTTTCCGACCGTTGAGAGGGGTTTCCCGATTCGGTAGCTTTCAAAGCAGTCTCTCAGGTCCTCCACTTGGATGTGCCGTCCGGCATGGTCCTTTGCGCCGGCCGCGATCCAGAACGTCCAGCTTCTGCCATTCTGAGCCGATTCCCAGCGGGCGGCGAGATCGGGCACTGCTTGCAGATCGGAATCCAACCGCGTGAGGCCTCGGTACAGGAGAGGAACGATCTTGGCGCTGTTGGTGTCCAGCGCTGAGCGAGGGTTGAGCGTGCCTGGTGGCGAATCCGTCAAGATTCTGAGCCGGTCCAGAGCGGGTCCGGTTCGCTCCGAGGAGCAGCCAGTGGATAGGCCGACTGACAGAAGCGCCGGGATCAGGCTAAACTGGAAGCTTCTCATGCGAACCCTCCTTGGCCAGATCGTCTTCTTCTGCTTCTGCGCGTTCATCGCGATGTCTGCTCCTGCCTCCATCTCATTCGCGGAGGATGCCCCGACGCTACGGCCGCAGCTCATGCCACCCATGTTCAACGTGGATGGCCGAATGAAGAGGAACCTGGATTTCTGGATCCGCATTTACACGCAGTATGACACCAAACAGGGTGTGGTTCACGACGCCAAATACATCGATAAGGTTTTTGAGGTCCTCGATTTTCGCGACTCCAAGGTGGGTCAAGGTAAGCGGACGAACCAATCCAAGGCCAAGTGGAAAGCCGTTCTCCTTTCCGTTCACAAGAAACGGGACAAACCCGAATCGATGAATGAAGAAGAACGCCGCATTTACGATCTCTATGCGGATGTCACCGAGCCCAACAAATTTCGCGAGGCTGCAGGGCGCAAGCGCCTCCGTTTTCAGCTCGGGCAGAAGGACTATTTTCAGAGCGGACTCGTTCAGTCCGGGCGCTACCTCCCGATCATGGAGAAAATTTTCAAAGATGCGGGTCTGCCGGTTGAGCTTACCCGGCTTCCCTTCGTCGAAAGTAGCTTCAACGTGAAAGCCCGTTCGAAGGTAGGCGCGAGCGGGATCTGGCAGTTCATGCGGGGCACGGGGAAAGAATACATGCGCGTCGATGATCAGGTCGATGAGCGGAACGACCCGATCCGCGCGACCGAGGCGGCCGCCAAACTGCTCAAACAAAATTTCGAATCGCTGGGGAGCTGGCCCCTGGCCGTGACGGCCTACAACCACGGACGGCAGGGCGTGATGCGAGCGGTTCGTCAGGTGGGTTCGGATGCATTGGAGGACCTGGTCGAAGAGTACCGGGGACGTGCCTTTGGCTTTGCGAGTAGCAATTTCTTCACGTGTCTTTTGGCTGCGATTGAGGCTGAGCGCAATGCGGTGCAGTATTTTGGCGTGGTTGAGCGTCAGCCTCCCCTGGATGTGATTGAGATCGCGCTCCCGGATTCGATTCGGCTCAAATATCTCGTGCAGTTCATGAAGCTCGACCTCGCCACGGTTCGTGAGCTGAATCCCGGTTTGACGACGGCGACCCATCGTTCCGAGCTGCCGATTCCGGCCGGTTACCAGCTTCGACTCCCCTATGAGGGAAAGACTGGAAAAGAAGGGGCGATCCAAGTATTCCTCGCTGGGTACTCGGAAATCCCGAAGAATTTCAAGATCCCGCCCTCACCCAAGAAAACCGGGAAGGGCCGCAAGAGGTAAGCTTTCAGCATGTTCTTGGTGGGAATCGCAGGCGGGTCGGGCTCGGGCAAGACGACCTTCGCGAAGAAAATCATGCAGCGAGTGGATCACCCCGAGGTGGCCCTCCTGCATATGGATTCCTACTACCTCCCTGCTCCGCCAACGGACCTTCGGGTACATGGCGAACCCAACTTCGATCATCCTGAGGCCTTCGACTGGCAGCTGATGCGCGCGCATCTCTCCGCACTCAAGGCCGGCCAGGCCGTCGACGTGCCCGTCTACGATTACACGATCAGCCGGCGCACGACCAAGACCGAGCGCATCGGCCCTTGCCGGGTGATCTTGCTCGAGGGGATCTACACGCTCTGGGACGCCGAGATCCGGAACCTCTTTGACGTAAAACTCTATCTTCACGTGGACGCCGACATCCGATTTATTCGTCGCCTTCACCGAGACGTCCGTGAACGTGGCCGAACGCTCGACAGTATTATCCGCCAGTACTACGACACGGTTCGGCCGATGCACCGGGAGTTTCTCGAATCCACTCGCCAGTACGCGGATCTGATCGTGGGGGAAGAGACGGACCTCGCGTCTGAAGTGATCGCGGCTCGGGTCCAGCAAGTCGTCAATCAAGGCGGCCTCCTATGAAGCCTTCTTCGAAGAATTCCCCGCTCCGCATCCTCCCACTCGGAGGTTTGGGTGAAATCGGGATGAATTGCATGGTCCTCGAGTACGAGGACGAGATGCTCGTCGTCGACTGCGGGCTGATGTTCTCGGATCTTGATCACTTCGGGGTGGAGTTCGTCATCCCTGACTTCAGCTACTTGCACGCGCGCAAGGAGAAGCTCAAAGGCTTCCTCGTCACCCACGGCCACGAAGATCACATCGGCGCGCTCCCGTTTGCGCTCAAGAGCGGGCTGCGCGCTCCGATCTACGCCTCCCCATTCTCGTCGCTTTTGATTCAAGCGCGCTTGGAGGAGTACGGCATCAAGCCAGATATCCGTACGTTTAAGCCGGGTGAATCTTTCGGCTTCAAGCATTTTCAAGTTCATACGACCTCGGTCAACCACAGCATCATCGACGCGGCGGCGATGATCATCGACACGCCTTACGGCAAGATCATTCACACGGGCGACTTCAAGATCGACAAGACGCCATTCTACGGCTCGCATCTCGATGAGAACTTCTTCAAGAGGGCCGGCGAGGACGGTGTACTGCTCCTTCTCTCGGATTCGACCAACGTCGAACGCGAGAGCGAAAGTCACAGCGAGTGCGTGGTCGAAGAGAAGTTCGAAGAAGTCTTCGCGGCGGCCGAAGGCCTCGTGCTGATCGCGATGTTTGCTTCCAACGTCAGCCGTGTCGGCCAGATCATGAAGGTCGCCGAGAAGCTCGGAAAGAAGGTCGCCGTCGGCGGGCGCAGCATGGAGCAGAACGTTCGCCACGCGCAGAAGCTCGGCTATCTGGAAAACGCCCAGCGCGTCCAGATCGGCATCGAGGACGTGAAGCGCTTTAATCGCGACGAGGTCGTCGTGATTTCATCGGGCTCGCAAGCGGAGTTCGGCTCGGCGCTTCAGCGGATCTCGCACGGTGAGCACAAGCACATTCACGTCGGTCCGGGCGATAAAGTCATCATGAGCTCTCGCCATATCCCGGGGAACGAAAAGGTCATCGGCCGGATGATCAACCAGCTCTTCATGCAGGGTGCAGATGTTCTCTACGGTGCGGTGAAGAACATTCACGTCAGCGGCCACGCCACCAAACCCGAGCTCAAGCGCATGATCGAATGGACGAAGCCCCGCTTCTTCCTTCCGATCCACGGCGAGTACAGTCACCTCGTCCATCACGCGAGACTCGCGGAGGAGACGGGAATCCCTAAGGATCGCATCCAGGTGGTCACGAATGGCACCCTCCTGGAGATCACGCCCGATCGTTTCGAGGTGGTCGAGAAATTCGAAGAACCACGAGTTCTGATCGAAGGGCGCGAAGGCAACGAGATGACGGATCTCGTTCTGCGGGATCGTCGTCAGATCGGCGAGCGTGGGGTGGTTTTTTCCATCCTCATCCGCAATATCGAATCGCGGCTGATTCTTTCGGGCCCGGAGATCATTCTTAAGGGCGTGGCGCCGCCGGACCGAGAGGGTTTCCTGATCGAGGAAGCCAAGAAGAAGGTCCACAAGATCATCGATAAGTATGAAGACGAGCTGGATAACGGCTCACCCCAGATGGATCTCCAAGAGACGATCCGCATCGAACTTCGGCGCTTCTTCAACGCCAACATCGGGAAGAAGCCGACCGTGCTCCCGATGATTCTCGATCTCTAGGTCTTTGGTTAAAAGTTTAACTTATTGAAATTGCTAAACTATTTATCCAGTTAACAGTTCTTGAAAAAAGTAACGCAATGCGTTAACAGTCTGGCAGTCCTTTTACTCAACCCCCTGGAGTGTCCATGAAAAAGTACCTCGGTCTGATGGTCCTGTTGATGTCTTCTGTTTCTGCTTCGGCTGCTTGCCCGTACGAACTCGGCGTTGACGAAAACTACGTAGAGAATGTCGTCAACTACGTGTCCCAAGCCAGAGGCCAGTGCGGCACCGCCATAAAGCGCGCGGCGGAATGCTCCGCCGGGTCCAGCATGGACGTGCAAATCGCGGGAGCTGCTCAAGAAGTTTGCGAAGCTCGCTTCATGTCCAAGCTCAACCAGGCTGAAAAAGCCGGATACGCCAGCCTTCAGGCTCGCTGTGGAGCAAAGTACAGTGAGATGGAAGGCACGATGTACCGCTCGATGGCGGCCTTCTGCTACGCGGAGATCGCGAAAACGCATGCGACGATGATCTACGAGTTGAGCCAGCCTGCCGAATAATCACCGCGGATCGAAACATAAGGAGGCCCGGCGGATGTGATCCGCCGGGCCTTTTCTATTTTTGCGGAGCTGCGGATTCGCTCTCGTGGGCGACGAACTCGAACGGGGCTAGTCCGTAGTGTTTACAAGTAAACACTACAGCGGGGCGGTGCATGGCCAACGATGACACATTGCGTTAGTATTTACCCATGTACTCCATCAACCCCAAAGGACCCCTACCGATGAAGAAGCTATTTTGCCTAATTACCCTGATCCTCTCGTCTGTTACGGCCTCTGCTGGCGTCACCTGCCCAGTCACCTTTGAAGGAGATAAGGTCGCTTATCTTGATGCTGCAGAATCATTCGTGATCCAAGGCTCGCCTAGTTGCGATTCTGCAGTTGAGCGCGCGAAGGCCTGTTCGATCGGCGTTGGACGAATTGATGCATCGATCCTTTCTTCCGCGACGCGTGTTTGCGAAGGCGCAGTCAAGGCTTTCAATGACAAGCTCAAAAGCAAACTCGATGCCTGCGCGAATACGTACAGTTCGCAAGGCAGCGCCGAATCACGTTTGGATTGGGCTAACTGTGAGCTGAGCGCCACCCAACAAGCGGCGAAGAAGATTAAATAAGATCGATTTTCACCTTTGAGAAAAGACAAAGGCCCGACGGAGTGATCCGCCGGGCCTTTTCATTTTCCGCTGAACTGCGGATTAGTTCTCGTGCGTGAAGAGCTCGATCGGGTGACGCTCGTAGAACGCCTCGACCGGCAATCCAGGCTCGACGTAGTTCTTCAACATTCCCTTCACGGACGCGGTTTGCGCACGATGCGGATTGTCCGCAAGGTCCGTGAGATAGAGCATCGGCTTCAAGTTGGCGTTGAAGGCCTTTTCGATCATTTTTGCTCCCGGGTAGAAGCCACCACCGAAGTCGCTCGAAGGCGAGAGCTCAAAGGTGAACGCGAAGATCCCGTGCTTACCGTAGGCCCAGTCGCCGGTGTCGCCACTCGACGTATAGAGATCGCTGGACTGCTGGGCTTCGTATTTGTTCCAGGAGCCCATCGTTTCAGCCATTTTTTTGAAGGTCGCGAGGTCCTGGCCGTTCGGGATCGGATCGTAGACGTCGCTCCAAGGGTAGAGGACGAGCTCGCCGAAGGAGTGATAGCTCAGCATCGTGCCGAGGTTCGGGCGCTGATCAACGAAGGTCTTGATCGCTTGGGTCTCGGGTTCCGAGAACGCGCTGGGTCCCGCGAACACATCGCTCGAGGGAGAGCGGCTCGTTCCGCTCGTGCCCCAACCCCAGTCGTAGTTGCGGTTGAGGTCGACGCCGTAAACGTTATTGCCGTTGTTGCGGCGGTTCTTGCGCCAGAGGCGGTAACGGCCCGTAGCGATGTCGAATTCCGCGCCATCGGGATTGACCATCGGGATCACCCAGATGTCACGCGTATCGATCAGGCGCGCGACGGTTTCGTCCTGGCGATGATCAAGAAGATACTGAGCGTAGAGCAGCGGGACTTCGACACTCAGATGCTCGCGGGCGTGATGGGCGCCCATGAAGACGACACCGGGTTTGTTGCTCTGGCCGCGCTCGAGTGCGTCTTCACTCGAGTTGATTTGCAAAGCGTAGACGTTGCGGCCTTCGACCGTTTTCCCGATCGAGTGCAAGCGGGCTACGTCGGAGTGGCGTGCGGCGAGATCTTTCAGCAGAGCCTCGGCCTCGGCGTAATTGTGGAATTGAGAATCTTCTGGCGGGAAGTCCTTCCAGTCGCCCTGATGTCCGCCGCGCCCCATTTCGGGTTCGCTGTCGCTCGTGACTCGAAAGCCGGCTTGCTGGAGACGTTGAACAGTCGTGCGTGTGGCAAATCCCCAAACGCTGCCGGTGCGTACGAACTCGATCGTCAATCCGAGGCTGGCGGCTTTCGAACGTTCGTATTTGTCTTTGGCTTGGATCTCTACCCAGCGCATTTCGGGTTCAGGATCGAGTGTAAAGCCGGCAGAGAAGGCAGAAGAGCTGAGTCCCAGCAGGACGATCGGCAGAAGCATGCGGA
>JBEIOW010000125.1:0-6268 GCA_040377385.1 Bacteriovoracaceae bacterium
ATGGGATCCGCGAATGAATCCATGCGCTCCGTGAAGCCCGCGAGCTTCCCCCAGCCATGCGCGAAGAACATCATCGCGCTCACTCCAACCCGCATCAACAATAGACCGATATCCGCCACGAGAGTCTCCTTCGGCTGCTTCGACTTAAGACTGCCCCCAGAGTGTAACGCAAAAAGCGGCCAATAAAAGCAGAAGAGGCCGAGGCGTTTAACCCCGACCTCTCCCGCACACTACTCTGTCGGACGGCGCCCTACTTCAACCCTTCGATCAGCTTGCCTACGCTCATCCGGCCGCAGCCAAAGCGGCTGAGCAAGATCTTGTCGGACGTGTCACAAAGGCGACTCTTGAGCACATCCGCTGATGTCTTTCCGTCGAGCGCGAGCGCAAGAGCCAGTGCGCCCGAGACCTGCGGAGTCGCCATCGAGGTCCCGGAAAGCTTCTCGTACTTGCCTCCAGGAACCGTGCTCAAGATGTTGCTCCCCGGTGCGGAGACGAAGACGCTCTTGGGTCCGTAGTTCGAGAAGGAACTCTTCGCGTCCGACTCGTCCGTGCTCCCCACCGAGATCACGCCCGCATAGTTGGCGGGATACGAAGGGAGGCGGTCATTGTCCGCCGCCTCGTTTCCGGCCGCGGCCACCACCAGCACGCCCTTCTTGATCGCACGCTGGATCTCCTGGTCGAGGAGCTCCGAACGCCCTCCCCCTCCCCAAGAGAGCGACAAGACTTGTGCGCCTTGGTCCACAGCGTATTTGATCGATTTAATCGCCGCTTCCGTCGTGCCGGAGCCCGACGCAGTGAGGAACTTCACCGGGAGAATCTTCACAAGTGGAGAGATCCCGATGATTCCTTTACCGTTCGCCTCGGCACCGATGATGCCTGCGCAGTGGGTGCCGTGCTTGTTGTCGTCCATGCCGTTGCCCCGGTTGCGGGAGAAATCATAGCCGTAGACGTCGTCGACGTAGCCGTTGCCGTCGTCATCCACGCCGGTCTTCCCACCGAGTTCGGCCGCGTTGACCGCGATATTCCCTTTCAGATCTTCGTGGTTGTAGTCGACGCCCGTATCGATGACAGCAACGAGCACCTCGCGCGAACCCTTCGTGACCTTCCAAGCGACATCCATCCCGAGCTTGGCGCGTGAATAATCCCGCTGATCTCCGCTCGGTAGAGGCTCGTCGGTCGGCTTCGGAGTAGGCGTGATCGTCGGCGTGGGAGTCGGGGTCGGCGTCGGCCGCGGACGGCCAAACTGCGCGGTATAGATGTAGTTAGGTTCGCAGAACTGCTCCGCGCAGATGGTCGCCTCTTCCTCGACGCTGAGCTTGCGGACCTCCCCATCCACCATCGCGATCAGACCGTCTGATTCAGGCGCTTTCTCCGCGCAGGCCGTAAAAACAAAAATGGAACCGAGGACACCCATTTTCACCAGGGCCTGGCTCCACGACGACTGCATATCGATCCGCTTCATCCACTACCTCCATGTATAAAAACCTTCGCCGCTTTCGCAGCGTCAGGGCTCTGACACCTTCCAGAACCCAACGAGGGTGAACAAAGCGAAACGCGTACCGAGAATCAGCCGCGCTGGAAGCTCAGCAGTTCCAGAAGCTTACGATGATGGATAAAAGTGATCAGGGACAAGATGATCCCGGCATCGTTCGAAATCAGCGGGAAGATTTTCAATAATCCCAAGGTCCCGCAGGTGACTGCAGCTCGGTGGTGGGCGCCGGAACCGAAACCAGAGCCCCGGTTCCGAACTGACCGAAGGTGGTCGAACCCGAACATCTGACCAGTGCCGTCGAGGAGCTGAGCGCACAGGAGACCATATTCGTGTCCCATCCGGCGCGAACCTGAGAGAGACCGATTGCACTACTCGCGTAGTGGGTACTCGGGTCCGGGTTGGCGGTCGCTCCATTGGCAAACGCGCCTCCGTTCCGTCCCCAACAGGTCCAGTGACCGGCGGAGCGGAGTGCACAAAAAAGTCGATTGTTATCGCTAGAGATTAAATCGGTCGCGTCGGTAATCGGCCCGTCTAAAACGTTGGGATTGAGGACCGGGTTTGCAGGCTGATTCGTATCGAGCCCTGGACCGGTACCCAAGGCAGTATCCGTGTTCGTCCCCCAACAATAAACACGGTTCGTATTCGTGAGGAGGCACGCGGTCGATTGGCCACAAGCCACCTTGACTGGAAATGCTGGTGCAATCGCTGCTTGATTGACCGCCACCGCTCCATTGGAGTTTGCGTTTGCCCCGTTTCCGAGCTGACCCTGACTGCCTTTGCCCCAACAATAGACCTGATTCGTACCCGCGTTTCGTGCGCAGTTGTAATCGAATCCGGAACATAAGCTATCGTAGGTGCCCGCTGGATATCCAACCACCGCTTGATGAGTCGGATAGTTTCCTCCCGCCAAGCCCGACCCCAGCGCGGAATCGACGTTTCTACCCCAACAATAAATCACATTCGCGGTCGTGATTGCGCAACTATGCCGAGTTCCCACGGAGACTTCTTTGCCGGAGATGGAGGAAAAACTCCAAGTGGGAAAGTCCCGATTGACGATCGTTCCGTCACCCACTTGTCCGTAGTCGTTCAGCCCCCAGCAATTCACCCTGCCGTTACTCAGAATGATGCACGAATGGTTCGTTGAGAGCGAAAGGGCGTTAGGTAAATAAGTTTGACTGAGAAGAAAGCGAATTCCACCTGCGTTTTCAACCACCTTCGGAAGGCTGCTGGTTGTGCTCCCAAAAGCACCCTGATTATAAGTATTCTCGCCCCAACAGTGAACACTTCGGTCCGAAAGAGTAGCGCAACCTCGCCTTCCTCCCATTCGCAAATATCGTGGGTAAGGAGCCTCAGCGGTTTGCGCGAGCACCGCTCCACCCCGGTTCGGAAACAAGGGCACAATTGGGAGCTCGTTGAGGGGGCGAAGCTGGGTGCGATTGAGCGGATCGCGGCGGGAATCATAATCCGCATAAGCAGCGATTCGTTTTCCCGTATATGCGGCGTTGCTCCGAATCAAATAGGCCACCTGAACCGCCACCGCCTGATTGCAAATCATCGGGAACGGAAGCGGCGTCAGGCCATGAGTGGCTACGGATGGAGTCGCATCGAGCAACGAATCACCCGAGCAAACAGGGTGGAAGAACGCGAGCACCTCCACCGGACAGAACGCGGCGCCGAGTTGACAGATCGTCCCGTCGTAGTTGTACAGCACACCTGGAATGTTGGCCTCGGTGGCCTGAACTGGATAATCCTGTCCACGCGGAATGCCCGCAATCACCGTCCCAGAGGTCGGTACGCCCGCCGTATAAATAAGCTCGGCGGGCGAATAAAGGCTGAATGGGTGCCACATCGGGGTCACGGCGGATGCACCAATTCGGTAGTAACTATGACAATAGCGGATCGTGTTCGCGCTGTAGCTTGCCGGAGAAATATCGATGTCCGCGCAGCCGTCCTCGTCCTCCGGAGCCGACACGCCCTCCAGACAAACTTTAAGACACCCGTTCTGCATCGGAGGATCGGGGTCCGTTCCTGGTGCGAACGAGGCCAACCTCAAACTCGCCGACAGCGCGGCCGGACTCATGAGCATCGACTCGACGTTCTGCATGATCAACCGCTTGCCCATAGCAGCGCGGTTCTGCGCATTTTGCTGAGCGCTTTGATTGATCATCCGCGCGTAGATCGGCGCGAGGGCGAGCAGAACGCCCGCAAAAACGAGAACCATGAGGAGGGCCGAACCCTTTTCCGTCTGAAAGGGACGCGCGAGGCGGCTGAAAAGCGCCCTGAGGAATGACGAATTGAACCTGACCGGTTTCTTCATGAATTCCGATACCCTTTCTAAAAATGATATCGGAATAACGGGCGTTTGTCTTGTGGGTTAGCCGCCGGACTCGACGCGAGCTTCTTTCCCGACGATGACCGCCCGAGCAAACTCGCGTTTCATCGTCGCGATCGCCTCGATGGAAATCCCTTTCGGACAGGCCGCCTGACACTCGCCGATATTGGTGCAGTTGCCGAAACCCTCTTTATCCATGGTCTCGACCATGCGAGTGGCGCGACGATCCCGCTCGACTTCCCCTTGGGGCATCAATTTAAGCTGGGTGATCTTAGCCGCCGTAAAGAGCGAAGCGGACGCGTTCGGGCACGCCGCCACGCAGGCCCCGCAGCCGATGCAGGTTGCGAAATCCATGGCGTGATCCGCCACAGGCTTTGGAACGAGGATGGCATTGGCGTCCGCGTGTTTACCGGTCTTAGCCGAGGTGTAACCCCCCGCCTGGATGATCCGGTCAAAGGACTCGCGGTTGACGACCAGGTCCTTCTCCACCGGGAACGAGTTCGCGCGCCATGGCTCGACCGAGATGACTTGGCCATCGTGGAAGCTGCGCATGTAAAGCTGGCAGGTCGCGACCAGGCGCTTCGGCCCGTGCGCCATGCCGTTGATCACCATGCCGCAAGTGCCGCAAATGCCTTCGCGGCAATCGCTGTCGAACTGGACTGGCTCCTCGCCTTTGTCGATCAGCTGCTGGTTGAGATGGTCCATCATCTCGAGGAACGACATCTCCGGAACCACGTCCGTCACTTGGTAGGTCTGGAAAGCGCCCTTCTCTTCGCGGCGTTTCTGGCGCCACACCATCAAGGTCAGCTTCATTTGTAGCTCCTTTGAGCGAGATGGATCGATTCAAACGCGAGCGGCTCTTTGTGGAGCGCCGGTTCTTGGTTGCGCCCCTTGTACTCCCAGGCCGCGACGTAACAGAAATTCTCGTCGTCCCGGAGGGCCTCGCCCTCTTCCGTCTGCATCTCTTCGCGGAAGTGACCGCCACAGGATTCGCGACGGTTGAGCGCGTCGATCGCCATCAACTCGCCCATCTCCAGAAAGTCAGCTACGCGTCCGGCGAGCTCCAGCTCTTTGTTGATCGAGTTCTTTTCGCCCGGGATGCGAACATTCTCCCAGAACTCCGCGCGGAGCGCGCGGATCTCTTGGATCGCCTGCTTGAGGCCCTTCTCGTTGCGAGCCATCCCAACGTGATCCCACATGATCTTGCCAAGCTGCTTGTAGAAGGAATCGACCGAACGCTTGCCCTTGGCGCCGACGCGCATGAGCTCGTCAATCTGGTCGTGCACCGCCTTCTCTGCCTCGACAAATTCTTTAGAGTCTTCCGTCTCCTTCGTAAGCGAGGTGCTCGCGATGTAATGCCCGAGAGTGTACGGAATCACGAAATAACCGTCAGCCAAGCCCTGCATGAGGGCCGAGGCGCCAAGCCGGTTTGCTCCGTGGTCCGAGAAATTGGCCTCGCCGAGCACATGCAGGCCAGGCAAGTTGCTCATCAAGTTGTAGTCCACCCACAGACCACCCATCGTGTAGTGGACCGCCGGGTAGATGCGCATCGGGACTTCATACGGATTCTCATCCGTGATCTCGGCGTACATGTCGAACAAGTTGCCGTACTTCTCGGCGACCTTTTCCTTGCCCATGCGCTGGATCGCGTCCCGGAAATCGAGGTACACAGCCAGACCCGAAGTACCGACGCCGCGGCCCTCGTCGCACGCCTGCTTTGCGGCCCGAGAGGCGACATCGCGGGGAACCAGGTTGCCGAACGCGGGATAGCGGCGTTCGAGATAATAGTCCCGATCCTCTTCCGGAATTTCGCGCGGGTCTTTTTTGCAGTCTTCCTTCTTCTTCGGCACCCAGACGCGGCCGTCGTTCCGGAGCGACTCGGACATGAGCGTGAGCTTGGACTGGTAGTTGCCCGTCACCGGAATACAGGTCGGGTGAATCTGCGTAAAAGAAGGATTCGCAAACGTCGCGCCCCGGCGGTAACAGCGGAAGGCGGCCGTCACGTTGGAGTTCATCGCGTTCGTCGACAGATAAAAGATCCGGCCGTAACCGCCGGTCGCAAGCACGACCGCATCGGCGGCATAGCGCTCAATCTTACCCGTGGTGAGATTGCGCATGATCACGCCACGCGCTTTGCCGTCCACGATCACGAGGTCCAGCATCTCGCGGCGCGGGTAGAATTTCACCTGACCTTCATCCACCTGACGCATGAGTGCCTGGTAGGCACCGAGCAGAAGCTGCTGGCCGGTCTGTCCACGCGCGTAGAACGTGCGGGAGACCTGCGTTCCGCCGAAGGAGCGGTTCGCGAGCTCACCGCTGTACTCGCGGGCGAACGGAACGCCTTGAGCGGCGGCCTGATCGATGATGTTGACCGAAACTTCCGCCAGGCGATGCACGTTGGCCTCGCGGGCGCGGAAGTCGCCGCCCTTGACCGTGTCGTAGAA
>JBEIOW010000082.1:0-7427 GCA_040377385.1 Bacteriovoracaceae bacterium
CCGCGGCAAAGGCCGCCGCTGCAGAGGGCGCGAAGATCGCCACTTCCGCTGCGGGAAGAAAAGAGATCGCGGAGAAGTTTGCGAGCAACATCTTTGTTCGCGGCACTCACGGCGCCGCCCGTGCAAGCGTCGGGACGATGGCTGGGTTGAATCTCTACGAAGCCGTCTCGAAGAATGGATTCCTGGGCCTTGCTAACCTCGGCTCAGCGCTCGACGCACTCACGTTGCTTGCCGTACTTCCTCGCCCTACTGCCTACGCCCTCGCCGCGCGCGAGCAAGCCGAATCATTGAAGGTCGCGCGCATCTTTGGGAAATCCCAGGGCGTAAAACTCGGAGCGGTCGACAGCATCCGCGCATCTCTCATCGACAGTCGCGCTTCGGTCCTGAAAACGATCGTGACTTCACAGCATCAGGCGGGATCCCTCGTCGCCGGTGTCTCCACCAGCTACGGCGTTTACCAAATCGTGATGGCCGAGCGGCTCGCCAAAGAAATGGGCGAGCTCGGCGAGCAAGTCTCACCTGAGCAAGTCAAAAAGCAGGGCATGGCCAACATCCTCATGGGCATCATGGGCGGAAAGACGACCTTCGCCGAGTACAAAGCCTGGGCGGGAAAGAGCCCGAAGTTCGTCGACATGCTCTCCTCATCCAATATGGGCCCGACGCTCGGAAGGCTGGGCGCACAATTCAAGAAGAACTGGGTCTGGTTTCCCGTAAAGAGCCTTTTCCGTGAAGGAAAGATCGTTCTGACCGGCAAGCCCACCAAGGCTCACGCGGCAGAAATGGATGCAGTGGAAGCAGCTAAGCCTTTCCTCGAGCAAAAACCTTCCCGCGCCACCCCTCCCGCCAAAAAGGGGTTCGTTGCGAGCATCCCAAAACGCTTAGGTGGCCTCGCAAACATGGCGGGCTCAACCATACGCATCGCCTACGATCTCGCGGCGTACCATGCCTTCACGCTCATCTCCTTCTCGTATCCGGACAAGTCATTCCGGAAGAATCAACGTCCGCTCCCCGATCTCAAACCAGGTGAGATCGCGCTCGTCCTTAGCAGCTTCGACAACGGCGACTTGCTCAAGGGGGCAATGAAGACCGTTCACTCACTACGAACCATGCGCGATCGCTACCAAGAGGGCGTGAACTACTTCGAGGACGAGTTCGCCGATCCGGCCGACTTGATTCGTAAGATCCAGTTCTACTCGACCCACTTCGGAAAGATCCGCGTCCTCGAGCTAAAAGCTCATGGCGTTCCTGGCATGATCGCGACGCGCTCTTTGGACGTAAGCGGGAGCGGCGCAAGCGGCGTCATCGACGCCGACTACATGAAGAAACACGCCGCTGGAATCCAGTGGGTCGCCTCGCAGGCATTCGCCGAAGACGCGGCCGTCTACATCTTCTCATGCATGGTCGGGAGCAATCTCGACCGTCCCATGCTCATCGGCGACCACCCGGCCATCCTCGACCCGAAAACCGGATCGGTCATCAAGCCCGCCTCGAAGGGGATTCTGCTCCCCGTGCGTAGCGGTGATGACTTCATCCGTGAGTTCAAGCGGACGTTTCTCGTCAACGGCGGCACAGTCGACTCTTCACGCCGCATGATCGCGGCGTTTGACGCCGTCCACGGATCTGGGTTCCATGCTGCCCTCTTAAGCGGCATCAAGAAGAATCCGAAAGCATTGCAAGAGCTTCGCGACT
Source organism: Bacteriovoracaceae bacterium (assembly GCA_040377385.1). Classification (GTDB taxonomy): domain Bacteria; phylum Bdellovibrionota; class UBA1018; order UBA1018; family UBA1018; genus JBEIOW01. The sequence continues at coordinate 1,690 of JBEIOW010000082.1, forward strand.
ACCTGGGAAGCGAAGGCAGCTTCCTTCTCGATCCGAGCAAAGACACGGAGTCCAGCCGCGCGGACTATCTCGCCGGCATCGGATCGAAGGTCATCGCGATGTACAAGAAGATGTGGACGCTGATCCGAAACTACGGAATCAACTTAGAAGGCGGATTCTTCTCTGATCACCACCGCATTGACCGGGCAGAGCCCTCATCCGCGTCACCGATGACTGCTGCGCAGCGCGAGAAATTCGCGGACGACTTCCTACTCGCCCGCTTGCTGACGCCCGCTGAACAGGTCGCATTCCTCGAAGGTGCAGCTTATGCAACCGAGCTCTCGGGGCAGCCAAAAATCGAAGCCGACCTCCGCGAGATGCTCGAGTCAAATCGGATCTGGATCAATCCATCACTCGAAGATCAAATTGCTCTGACTTTTCTCGCACACAAGAAGAAACCTTGGATGCACCTAGGACGCGGCAGTGCCTGGCTCAATCTGTCTAAACAAATGCACGACCAAAACAAGAACCCTGTCACGCGCATTCGAAACCAGGAGGATGGCTACACAAGTCTCGTCGATGCGTACCTCGGCTTCGCCTCCAGCTTGGCGCATGAGTGGTTCCATGCAAGCCAAGGCTTCGACTACCGAATGAAGACGAAGGGCGCGCAAGTCGAGTGGGAAGCCTACAGCTTCGAAGTCACCCTTTATCGCGAGGCACTGAAGCTTTACGGAACCAATCCAAGGATCGGCAAAACACTGGAAAACTCCCTTGAAGAGATCGGGCAAACCTGCAAACAGGTCACTGGCCGAGCGCCAAAGGACTACCAGCTAACAACCCCTCCTGAAGAGCTGGCGCAGCCCTAGATAAGGCGCTGCACTGGCAGCTCGCACGAAAGGCTCGCGTTCGCTGGGCGAAGCCTTGGATGGATCAATGAAATTTTAGCTGAGATCCGCTCTTCCTAGTGCGTTACACGTCGAGCGCATTCAATCTGAATCCCGACCTGGCCTGAGAGCACTCGAGACGCCTGGGTGAGAGAAAGAGATTTCGAATCTTCGGACAGATCTCCAAGTATTTGGATCGCATTGGCTCCATCATTGAGCGTTAGACCAATGGCGCCCTTCCCTCCGGCAAGACTCACCGAATATGCCAAGTGAGCATCTTGGTCGACAATGCGATTGAACGCGGATCCACTCTCATCGACCTCCGCAGCCAGTGCAGGTCCTGGATTGGTTTCTGATGGCGCTCCTCCTCCGATAGAAAAATAAATCGAAGTGCATTCAATCCGATCCGCGCCACTTGCTGACCCCGACAAAGCAAAGACCATACAAACCAAGCAAAACGATCCCACCGTATTCATCTTACTCATGATGAGGAAACTAGTTCAGATAAACTCACCGTGGCAATGAAGGATGTCGCCCGTCGGGTGATCTTGTTTGCAGGACCTTCGCAAACCGCCCAAGATTTGATCCTTCCTCGCGCCTTGCTCGATCGGTGAGTTCCAGAATGAAGGACGTCCCGCGACCCTCGCCGCTTTCCACTCTCACCGAGCCGTGGTGTGCATCGACGACGCCTTTCACCAGAGACAGTCCAATCCCCCACCCCGTCTTGCTGCTCTGTTCAGCACTCTTCGAGCGTCGGTATTGTTGGAAAAGGAGCGGAATCTCGGCCGCGGGGATGGGTATCCCCTGATTGTGAACTTCGATGCGGACGCCAGATTCCGTGGACTCCAAGATCACCTTCACCGGTGCGCCGGGCTCTCCGTACTTAATGGCATTACCGATCAAGTTCTCCAATGCACGCCGCAAACCATCGCTTCCCCAGCGGCCTTCGCAGGTGCCCGACACCTCCACCACGATCGGGACGTCCTGAATGTCGGACATCTCCACCGCCACGTCCTTAATGATCGTTGTCAAATCACAATGAACGAACTGCAGGAGGAGTGGTTCACCGGCACGCAAACGGCTTGCATCCAAAAGGTCATGAATCATCGAATCAAGGCGATTTAGGTTTCCGATAATTCGCGCCGACGACCGGATACAGTCATCCGGTCGATCTGAACGTTTCAATATCATCTGCGCGGACATTTTTGCTGAAGTCAGCGGCATCTTGAGATCGTGAGTGAGAGTGTTGACGAATTTTTGCTGAATATCCGCGTGGACCTCGGAAAACTTAACCGCCGCATCGTTTACCGCCTGTTCAATCGAGTCGTAAATGATGTCCCGATGCCGCGAAATGAGCGGCCGCTGCTCCTCAAGAACCTCAAAGATGACCTGGCGAAGGAGCGAGTACTCCTTAATCACCTCGGTGAGGACGTAGCTCGGCGTGCTCGCACGATCCGCACCGTGAATTTTTCCAATCTGAGTAGCTCTTCGATCGTGAAGGAGTACGGAAGTGAGGTCGAGTCTTCGATTCGTCGCAAGCGCCTCTGCCAAGTGATCCAAATAGGTGGGAAGCGAGTTCCGCAGAACCAACGTCGCCGCCGTGGAGGCGGAAGGAACCTCCGAAAGCGCCCTCTCCGTCCAAAGTGACAGAATTTCTTCTCGCTTCTCTTTGAGGAGATTCGACACCGTCCCCAATAGCGCCGTACTCAAGAGCACCTCGGCGCTTTCGTAAGTTCTCCCCTGTTCCGCTGCTGAATCGTAAGTTCGTTCATTTCAATCTCCATGAGGGGATCAGGACCGCGGAGTGGTACCGGACGAGATCGTGGGTATCGGCGCTCCGGGCGTTACCATCGGCGTAGGTGGATTGGGATTGGTCGGCGCGGGTGGCGTAGGCGCGCGGGTGGGCAAAACAATGGGCCTAGCCAGTCCGCCCGCCGGTGCGGCGTCTTTCATCGGAAGCGGAACCGTTGTGTCCGGCCATGCAAGACCCGACGTCTCCGGCGGATTTTTCTCGCCGACCTGCTCCCCGATTTGAGCGAGAGAAGCCCACGCGCCACCGACGGCCATCAAGTAGAGAAATCCCGGAACGGACCACCGAAGCCAGCTTCGTTGGGGTTTCGGTGGCTGGCCTGACTTCCGTTTCATCAATTCTATTTTTGCGAGTCGGTTCATGATGAGTTTACTCCTGTTCGGATGCTTGATCCGCCCAAACATTTTCGTAGTCTGTCGTCGGCGCGTAGCTAGGCTCTTCCACCATAACCACCGTTGCAGCGAGCAAAAGCAGCACCACGACTACCCCCGGCATAAGGAAGCGAATGGGCCTAGACTCTCTGTGCAATCGATTGATCGTCATAGTTCAGCTCCTTGCTCGAAAACATTTCAAGTGTCGCGCCAGCCATTTTCGGCACAAAAAGTCTTTAAATGTACCAGGCTGCCCCGGCCGTCTGTGGCATCGAGCTTGTATGCAATGCAATACAAACGAATTATGCCGCTCAATATGAGGAGTAACGCCATGACGTCTCAAGCCCGTGCCCGACTCAAGAAGACCGCTTCGACTTCTCAGAAAGTTCGCTACGGCGTGGTTGGACTCGGTCACATCGCGCAAGTCGCGATGCTTCCCGCGTTCGCGCACGCCAAGAAGAACTCCGAACTCACCGCGCTCATTTCGGATGATCCCGCAAAGCTGAAGAAACTTGGACGGCGATATGGAGTCAAACATCTCTTCACTCGAGATCAGTTCGAAGCCGCTCTAGACCATATCGACGCCCTCTATATTGCCACGCCAAATACCGACCACCGGGGTTTCGCGGAGATCGCCGCTCGACGCGGAATCCACGTCCTTTGCGAAAAACCCATGGCGATCGAAGAAGAGGATTGCCGCGCGATGATGGAGGCCGCCGACGAAGGCGAGGCCAAGCTCATGATTGGCTACCGGCTGCACTTTGAGGCCGCCAATCTCGAAGCCGTCAAGATTGCGCGCTCAGGGCAGCTCGGCGATTTGAAGTACTTCAACTCCAGCTTCAGCATGCAGGTCACCGACCGGGACAATATCCGCCTCAAAGCGGCAAAGGGCGGCGGACCGCTCTACGATATCGGGATCTATTGCCTGAACGCCGCTCGGTATCTCTTTCGGGCCGAACCCACAGAAGTGATCGCCATGGCGTCCACCGCCGACGACTCGCGCTTTCGCGAAGTCGATGAAACGGTCAGCGTAATGCTGCGCTTTCCCCATGATCGGGTCGCGAGCTTCATTGCGAGCTTTGGCGCCAGCGACGTGTCGGAGTACGAGCTCGTCGGCACTCGGGGTAAGCTCCGACTTGAGAACGCCTACGACTACGCGATGCCCATGAAGCTCACGGTGACCGTCGATGGAAAGACCCGCACGAAAAAGTACCCAAAACGAGATCAATTCGGGCCCGAGCTTCTCTATTTCTCTGACTGCATTCTGGAAGATCGCGAACCTGAACCTTCCGCGGAAGAAGGACTGAACGACGTGCGAATCATCCAGGCGCTACTCGAGTCGATTGAGTCCGGCTCACCTATTCATCTCAATCGCATGGCCAAGAACGACGAGCCGCCGACTCCCGAGCAAGGCATCACTCGACCCGGAATCGCCCATCCGCCGAGCCCGTTTCACGCAACGAACCCAACGGGTTAAGTCGGCACCCCTGATTCGACAAAAAGACTGATTCGATGCAAAAAAGAAGGGGGAACCTCTAACGTGAGGATCCCCCTTCTTCATGGCTCGAACAGGGTTACTTCGCGACCTTGGCCACAGCGGGCAGAGCGACTTTATTCTCCGTTCCGCCGCAGAGTGCGTGCTTAAATCCGTTCGGCGCTTCGCCGGCCTTGAGATAGATCAATTGATCGTCCTTCGTAGGGCTGACGCCCGCCGGGACAAAGTCTAGCTTCAGCGCGTGCCGTGCGCGCCACGCGATGTTGTGATCCGCGCAGGAAGAATCGCCGCTGACGCCGATCGCGCCCACGAGCTTTCCGGCCGCCGTGTAAAGCGCGAGCCCACCGCCGAACACGTTCACGCCGCCGATGCGCTTACCGACCATGGGATCGTCCGACTGGCCGTAGTTCTTCTCCGAACCTCCGTAAGCCACCGAAGTGTCCACCGGGTTGCTCGCCTGAAGGCCATAGAGCGAATTTCCGTTCTGGGTCGGCGAGAAAAGGTTGCCGGTCGAAAGCGCGAGTCCGGGAAGGCTGAACGCGTTGGCCGTATTGGCCTTTTGCGCCGAAATCACACGGCTACCCGGCCACTGGTCGCCACGTTCTTTGCCGGTAAAGGCGACCGCGCAAACGAATCCGTCTCGGTCCACGAGCGTGGCCCACATCTCGAGATTAAAGCCGCCATTCGCGGCCTTTCTCGCGTCGGTCAAAGCCGCGCGGAGGGTTTCCCAATTGGGGAGCTCGCCGCATCCCTTGGGAGCGGCGTTTGCGGAGCTGGAGAACAAGAGGCCGATCAGAGACAGAACTAGGGAAGACTTCATCGGAACATTCCTTTCGAGAAATCGATTCATAACGAGAGATCAATGGTGTTTCGCAACGATGGCACAGGAGCGACCGTCACCCAAGATCGAAGTCGTGGTATTCTGCTCCTCATGAATCGCAACGCCCTCTTCCGTTCCGCGCTCGCAGAAGTCGAACGCACGGTCCGCGCCGTTCGCCCGCAAGGGGATCCGGCTTCTCACGCCCGATATCACGGAAGCGTCGATCATGAAGACCGTGCCCCGGACGAGCAAAGCCGTCTTCGGTTTCTCGGCCTCCTGACTCCGCAGATGAACGCGATCTCCAAGAAGGGTTTCTCGTTTTCATCGCAGAACGAAAAGACCCAGGCCGCGATTTGGGACTTTATCTGGAAGAACTCAG
>JBEIOW010000509.1:0-2155 GCA_040377385.1 Bacteriovoracaceae bacterium
ATTCTCGAATCCTATCCGCGCGCCCAGCTCTTCTACGCGGGCGAAGCTCCCGCCTACGAGCGGTTTGATCTCGAATGCCGCCCCCTCCTCGAGCCCCTGATTGCGGGGAACCGCTACCATGCGCTCGGCCGGATCGATGACCGCGCCGAAATGAGTGCGTTCTATTCTTCACTCGACGTCTTCGTCCAGCCCAGCCGCAGCGATCTCCAAGGACTCGTTCAACTTGAGGCAGCGGCTTGTGGCATTCCCCTCGTCGTCACCGACATTCCTGGTGCGCGGGCCTGGGTCCGCGAAAGCGGCTGTGGCGTGATTGTGAGACCGGAAGATCCCGCAGCATTGGCCGAAGGCATTGGAAAAGTTCTGCGTGACCCTTCACCGTTCCGTCCCGATCCCAAGCGAACTCGAGACCGCTTCAGCGCCCAGCGTGCGTTAGCAGCCCTGAAGGGAGCCGGCTTTTGAACCGTACCTACTTCGACTTTCGGCGCCTCGGACTCGCTGCGATTCTCATCCTCACGCTCGGTCTCCGCTGGGCAGGAGTCTACGAAGACGAGTTATTTTATCTGAACCCGGACGAAAGCCCTTCCGTGCGCGCGATCCTCGCTTGGCGAAACGGTGTCGACGCTTGGCCGGGAATCTACGGAACACTGCCAGCGCGCATCGTCGACCTAGTGACGCCAGCCGGCGCTCCCCACTACTTCTTATTGCTCATCGGAAGACTTCTGTCCGGACTCTGGGAGTTAGGCACGGTCATTTTGTTACTTGCTTGGGGCCGACGTGAAGCACGTCCCACCTCAGCACTGCTGGTGGCCGCTCTCTATGGGCTATCCTGGTATGCGATCCACAACGGCCGCTGGTTCACGCCCGAAGCCCCCCTGACTTTCTTCTTCACGCTCTCGGTCTTTGCCGCCACGGCCCCGAATACGCGATTTCCTTCCTCACGCGCGTGGGCCAGCGGTCTGGCCGCGGGTGTCGCCTTCGCCTGCAAAGTCTCGGGCGCGATTGCACTGAGCGCAGGCCTGGCCGCCAGCGTGATCGCAGCCCTCCGAGCGGGATCAGCGCATGGAACGCAAACGGGATGGCGGCTCTTCGCCAATCGCGCAGCATGGCTGGTGGGAGGATTCTCACTCGCCGCCGCATCGCTTTTTCCGGAACCTTTTTTCAGCACCGCGTGGCGCGCGCGGTTTCTTCAGTTCCCGCTCGACCGAGTCGGCGACCCCACCTTTCCTCCCTCCCTCCAATGGGTGGGCTCCTTTCCGAGCGACGGCTTAGGACAGCTTCTCGTTTGGGGCCTTGGACCCGCCTTGTCGCTCGCGCTCGTCCTGGGTTGGGGGCGCGCTCTTCACCGCTCGCTCCTGAACGCGACTTCGGCGCAAGCCGAATGGGCGGTCATCGCGATCTGGAGTCTCGTGTGCTTCCTTCATCCCGTTCACTCGATGCGGTATTTTCTCCCGATTCTGCCGCTCCTCATCCGGAGGGCCGTAGATGGCGCCGATACGATCGCGTTTCGCTCGAAGGTAGCCTGGCGAACGCTCGCCATCGGCGGTGCCTTCCTCTGGACCCTCGCCTTCGTCCCGCGACCGGACACTCTGCATCCGCGGATCGCGGCGTCGCGCGACCTTCTCCTCGCTTACTGTGGACATCAAAACCTCCCCCTCCGCGTGGTGGAAACTACGTGGGACGAAATCCTGCCTCTTCGTCTCCCGGGCAGCGAAGGATGCCTTGGTCGCTGGGGTACGCCCCTCATCGTCGAGATGAACGGCGAGGACTCCCCCGAAAAAACCGCACGCCTCGCCGATGCTCTCGAAAGCGCCCAGCTTTGGATCCTCTCTTCTCCTCGTCAATGGGGAACGATCGGGAAGCTGCCCAGTCTGTTTCCGGAAAGCGCCGCCTTCTATTCTGATCTCCTCGGATGCGAAGGGACCTCAGGGCTCCCTCAGTGCTATCGCCTAGCAAAAGCCCCTACGGTGGGTCGCCTGGGGTTTCGTCTCGCGCGCATCTACGATCGTCTCCCACGCCTGGCGTTCGGTCCGTGGTCCGTGAGCTGGAACGATGGACGCGCGGAAGAAGCGTTTTGGGTCTATGATCGACCTCGAGTGATGATCTTCGAGAGACAACCATGACAGCGTTCCACGAGATTCTTCGCTGGTGCATCGTG